>CALUTF010000003.1 GCA_944323595.1 Candidatus Gastranaerophilales bacterium
AACTTGTCAGCCCAGTTACGTTGAACACCAACCCCGTATTCAACATAAGGTTTAACACTCATTTCAGGAAGCTTAACATTGTTAGCTGTAACTTTGGATTCATTCATTAAGTTCCAGACCATACCAACAGAAGCGTACGGCTGCCAACCGCCTTTGAGGTTTGCAATGAATCTTACACTAGGGTTCAATTGAATAGTGTGCAACGGGTCACTTTCTATGCTGACCCCTGCAGCGTTCTTGTAATCAAAGGTGTTAACGAAAGTATAAGACAAGAACATAATCGGCTGGATAATGAACTTACCGTCTTTAAATTCAAAGTTGTACCCTGTTTTAGAACCAACACCAGCAAGAAGAGAAGTATAATCTTCTTTACCGTACATAGTGTGAGATTCACCAACAGAAGCACCTGCGGATGCAGTGATAGCAGTCCAGAAGTTACCTTTGTAGAAAGTTTCGGTGAAGCCTAACAGTCCTCCGTTCATAGTAGTATCGACGCCGGAGTAATTCAAAGAAGAACCCATGTAACCGGCATAACCAGTGAAGATTCTGCTCCAGCCGTTTTTCATTTCTTTGAAATCACCGTCAAAGCCTACAAGAGAACCATAAGTGATGGCATCAACTTTCGGACCGTTTTTAATGTTCATGGTTTCAAAAGTGGTGTAAGGTCTGAACCAGACAGCATTGTTATGAAGCTGATCAGCGTATGACGGCATATTATCGTTAAAATCAGTACTTAATGCATATTTGTTAGCATTGATTTTAGCGTATCTTTCCATAGATGGTAATTGAGTAAATGCGTCAGCGTGTTCAAAGACGTATTTGAACGCTTCGTTCATAGCAGCCTGGCCTGCAGCGAGGTTACCGACAGGGGTAGCCAGAACAGCAGGGTTAAATGCGTCAGACGGGTTGCCTGTGGTTCCGCCACCTGTAGGCGGAATAGGTAAATTAGGTTCATCCGGTTCATCGGGCTCGTCAGGCAGAATAATGTCACCTTTGGCAAAAACGAAGTAACCGCCGTCGCCTTTACCGTCGTATTGATTGTCTTTGTCGTAGATAACATTGTATTTGTATATAGGTGTGTAAGCAGTTGTTTGGAAGCTGTCGGGAAGATCCCCTGTGCCACCTGAGATAGCGTTAACAACGTTATTTTTTAGGTCAGGTTCAGCGAAATAGACAGCGGTGACGGATTCACCCTCAACTGCGTCTGACAAAAGATTCATGCCGATAACGTTAATGTTTCCTGTATGTTCACCGTATTCAGCAGCAGTAAATCTATCCATTTCTTTGTTAGCTAAATCGACGTCTGCTGCGAAATTAACATCGCCTGAGACAGTCAGATTATTGAGAGCAGAGATGCCTGCGGAGTCATTAACCATAGACATAAAACCGCTTTTCAGGTTCAGATTGTTGCCGTCGAAGATGTTGTCGCGGGCGCCGAGGTACAAATTAGTATTTTCAAGGCTAATGTTCACTGGCGCTTGTGCTGTTACATTTCCCTCGTCGTCGTATTCGTGTGCAGTTACGTCGTTGTTTAAGATAACTTTACCTGTTTCATCACCAGTGATATTGAGAGAATAACCGGTGTTATCGCTTGATTCCGTTGTACTTTGTTTATTCGTCATATACAGAAATCCATGCTCGTACGCACTTTCAAGAATTTCTTCATCAGACAGATTTCCCCAATTATCATCTGCCCAATAGGGCGGATCGTTTTTAATTTTCTCAAGAAATTCTTCAATACTTTCGGAGTAATAGGTGTTGTACCTGTCAGCAACCAAATCTCCAGTAGTCGTAGTAGTAACAGTAGAGTTTAAGTCACCGTCAATGGCGTCATCAAACAGAATAGTTCCGTTAGAAACCGCATTCAGTGTTAAATCAGGAACACTAATTTGTGTAATTCGTTCTGTTGTGACAGTTTGAGTGTTTATAGATGTAACTTTATCCTGTTGTTTTACGCTGCTAACTCCGCCTAAATATATAGCGTTAGGCGTTTGTACGCCTTTTGATTCAGTATAATTGCCTGAAAAAACACTTTGTCCTCCGTCTTTCGCAATAATATTCAGGTCAGCTGTTGAATATATTGCGCCACCTTTGGCTTCTCCGTTTTCAGATTTGGCATAGTTGTTGTAGAAAGAGGTATTAATAATGCCGCCATCTTCAGAACCTATTGTTTTTGTATTATAAATAGCCCCGCCGTACGCAGCAGTATATCCGCTTACATAATTGTTTACAAAGGTAGTTTCAATGTCGTCAAGTTGTCCGTTGTTAAAAATAGCACCACCGCCTGCACCGCCTTGTTCACTGATTGCAGAGTTAGATATAAACTGTTCCGCATCCAGAGTTTCTATTTTACCGATAGCATAGTTGTTATAGCTGTCATAGTAATCGCTAATATAGATGGCACCGCCGCTTGCTCCAGTTATTCCCTCAGCAGAATTGTTAACAAAATTGCCCTTTATTTTATTGATGCGTGCAGAATCAATATAAATACCACCTCCGCTGGCAATGTCACCAATTGCTTTATTTTCTTCAAAGTTGCCGGTGATTTCGCCTATAGTGATTTCACTGGCGGTTACATTTTCACCTCCTAATCCTGCAAAAATAGCACCACCTCTTGCAGTTCCTTGTAGTGATTTAATAATATTCTTTGTAAAATTACCATTTATAGTGCCGGTAACACTATTTATATTACTAGGGTATCCGCGCAGAAATGCAACAGCACCGCCACCGCTATTGGGATTATCATAAGAAGAAATTTCCTTTTCATTTTGTATAAAATTAGAGTTGATGCTATTTATTTCTCCTTGCTGAAAAATTGCTTGACCATTCCCAATAAAATCACCGGTAATATTACCGATGGTGCCGTGGTTTGAGATAGCAATCTCATTATTATTGATAAAATTGCCTGTTATATTATTTATTTTGTCAGGGTTCTGTATAGCTGTACCATTATTGTAAAATTCTGCAGTAATATTGTTAATAAGTCCGTCGTTCCGGATTGCGTAACGTTCATTATCAATAAATAGTCCGTTAATATTACTTCCGTTTGTGCTTCCTATGTCAATAGCATTTCTATTACCAATGAAATCACCGGTAATGTCGCCAACTATACCGAAAACATTTATCCCAGTACCATTATTAATAAAATCACCGGTGATATTACCTATTACCCCACTGCTGGAAATACCATAACCGTTTCCAATGAAGTTACCGGTAACATTCCCAATTACACCATCGTAGTTGCGAATACCACCACTGTTTCCAATGAAGTTGCCTGTAATATCGCCAATTTTTGCAGAACCCTCAGGTGCATCATAGTCTTGCTCATTATAAATAGCATCATAATAATTATTAATAAAATTACCTGTAATATTACCTATTTCAGCTATGGAGCCTTGATTATCATAGGAATCATAATAATTATGGATAACACCACTTGCAACATACATTGAATTGCCAACAAAATTACCTGTAATATCTCCGATTTTACCGCTATTACTTATCGTTCCATCAGAAGCGTAATTATTAATAAAATCTGCATTAATATCTCCAATGGTGGCACCTACGTTGTTATAAATGGCTCCGCCTTCTGAATCTGCTGTGTTATCAATAAAAGTACCTGTGATACCACCAATAGTACCATCATTATAAATCGCCCCGCCATAGCGAGCGCTATTACCAACAAAATTCCCGTTAATATTTGAGATTGTGCCGGCATTATAGAGAGCTCCGCCATGACGCTGATAATAATCTCCATTGATGGAATTGTTAATAAAATCAGCATTGAGATTGGTTATATTACCGGCATTATAGAGAGCTCCGCCATGACGCTGATAATAACCTCCATTGATGGAATTGTTAATAAAATCAGCATTGAGATTGGTTATATTACCGGCATTATAAAGTGCACCACCATAACTATAATTAGAATTAGAATATAATGGGCTATTGATAGAATTGTTGCTGAAAGTGGCATTGAGATTAGTTATACTGCCTGAATTATAAAGAGCCCCACCGTATACGTTATTGTAGTTGCTTGCCGCGGACGCCGAGTTGTTGTAAAAATCTGCGTTAAGGTTTGTAATATTGCCAGAATTGTATAACGCACCGCCGTGAGCGTATACTGTTCCATCATCATAGTAACCCTCATTAATAGTAGAGGTAATAGAATTATTAATAAAGGTCCCGCTGATAGTCTCAATGCTAGCAGAGTTGTTCAATGCACCCCCCAGAATGTCAACATAGGCATCTTTCCCACTGGAATCTGAGGTCCCATCGCCATAAACATTCAGAGTAATATTAGTTATGTTGTCTTGAAAGAGTACATTTTCAAAATTTGTAACGCCTGACACTCCTCCAATATGTTGGTAATGGCTGCTTGAAGTACCATCAGGATTTTCCAGAGTAACCGGCTGCACCTGATTGATGTATTCAGCAGAATAACTGCCGCCATCAGGTGCTGTTGTTTCGGATGAATTGTATTTGTAAGTAATAGTCTGCCCTATAGGTGTCGTCGGATCCTGAACAAATTCATTGTCGCCATCCTCGTCTTTCTGCCAACCGAAAGTAAGAGTAACATCGCCGTTCGGATCCCCGTATTCGGTTTGTTTGAGGTTCATTTGATAGTAAACAGGCGTAAACTCTCCTGTTTCGCTATTATAATTGAATTTAGTAATAATGTTGTCGCCTGTTGGTGCAGCCCCGTCCGCCCCTGCAGGAACTTCTGTCAAAGTGTATGCGCTTTCGGGCGCTAAAATAGAGCCGCTTTGGACAAGGTTCCCCTCGTCATCATATTCTGTTTGAGGGATTTGGACATTGTTTTCGTGCAAATAGTCTAAAGTAGGCTTATTGAGCGGAATTTTACTCAAATCGACATCAGCAAGTTCTGCCGCTCCAGCGCCGGAAAAACTAAAACCAAAGCAGCCGACAAGTGTTGCAATACAAAGGGTACGGGAGTTCAATTTGCCCCCCCCCCTTTCTGAGAAAAGGCTATTATTGCTTAATTTGGGCAGTGTAGTAAAAACCGTGTTTGACATAAACATATCCTCGCAAGATAAAGTATATATCTATACTATATACTATATTTTATAAAAATTCAAGTGTTTAGAGTGCACATTTAATAAAAATTTACAAAACGAATGGGCTTAGTTAGGGGTATTTGTAAAGTGTGGCAAAGGTTTTCGACAGAAAAAAGTTTTTTAAGAAAAGATTAAGAAATATGTAGAATTGTTAAGGAAATGCCACATCAAGGGGCAAGGCTTTCCCCACATCTTACCTCACCCCTAAAAGCCCCTCACCCTACCCCTCTCCCCCACAGAGGTCAATCTGACGGGGGAGGGAAATGCAACTCCAGCCTTGAGGAGTCGTTCTGATGCAAACGTAACGTTTGCACCTCACCCCTACCCCCCTCACCCTACCCCTGTCTTGGATTTGCTCCACGCTCACGGAGCCTCGACAAGAAGCCTGCGGCTAAGCAGTCTCGTTCCGTTCGCTATCCGGACTAACTCCGTGTCGTCCGTCCGCAAATCCGCTCTCCTACTAAGGAGAGGGAACTCTTTATTTCTCCAAAAGCCGGCATTACAAAGATATTCAAAATTTTTTGAACACCTAATACAGGCGACTTTGCCGATATTGAAGAGTAGTATTGATGCAAACGTGACGTTTGTACCTCACCCCTGCCCCCTGTCTTGGATTTGCTCCACGCTCACGGAGACTCGACAAAAAGCCTGCGGCTAAGCAGTCTCGTTCCGTTCGCTATCCGGACTAACTCCGTGTCGTCCGTCCGCAAATCCGCTCTCCTACTAAGGCGAGGGGAATAAAGTCCGTCATACTGATGCAAACATTATGTTTGCTGCAGGAAAGTTCGGAAACGTAGTTTCTGATCACTCGTTTCATTTGGACGCGTTTTTCTCTTTCTTTGGTTGCGTTTCTTTCTCTTTTACTCGCAATAAAAGAGAAAGAAATGAACATGAAAGAAGAAAGTTATGTTTGTGCCTAACACCCCCTCCCTTAGTCCCTCCCCTCGAGGGGGCGGGAAACACAATTTTATATAAAAGCCGCCAATACAAAGATATTTAAAACTTTTTGAACACCTATTACAGGCGACTACTTGAAAGTTTGGGCGTCGTTGTTACAAACTTGTATCATATTTTTATTTGCTGTATAATATGCATCGTAAACTTGTACTTTTAGTGAAGGAGAGAATTATGACTAAAATGTTCAATTTACCAAAATCAATGTTTGCTTTATTAGCTGCATTGCTGGTTGGTATCACTCCTGCTTGTGCGGGAGAAGCTGATTTGGTAGTTCCAAATATTCTCCAATCATCACCTGAAAGTTTTAATCTCCTTATGATTGGGATTATAATTTCGGTTATCGGTGTAATATTTGGATTTATCGAATTTTTGAGAATTAAAGCTCTACCGGTTCACCATGCCATGGCTGATATCGGTAACACAATTTTCGAAACTTGCAAAACTTACTTGATTCAACAAGGTAAGTTTTTGTTAGTTTTAGAGGTATTAATCGGTCTGTGTATCGCTTTTTACTTCGGTTATTTGCAACATATGGGGTTAACCGGTGTATTGACAATTTTGGGGTGGTCAGTTATCGGTATCCTCGGTTCTTACGCAGTAGCTTGGTTTGGTATCAGAATGAATACTCTTGCTAACTCAAGAACCGCTTTTGCTTCTTTAAAGGGTGATCCTTTAAATATCATGAATATACCTTTAAAAGCCGGTATGAGTATCGGTGTATTGCTGGTATCTGTTGAATTAATCATGATGTTGACAATTCTTTTATTCGTACCGGGGCATCTTGCAGGTGCCTGCTTCATCGGTTTTGCTATCGGTGAATCATTGGGTGCTTCTGCACTTCGTGTTGCCGGCGGTATCTTTACAAAGATTGCCGATATCGGTTCTGACTTGATGAAAATTCAATTTGGTATTAAGGAAGATGATCCGCGTAACCCGGGTGTAATTGCGGATTGTACAGGTGATAATGCCGGAGATTCTATCGGACCTACTGCTGACGGTTTTGAAACATACGGTGTAACTGGTGTTGCTCTTGTTTCATTTATTCTGCTCGGTGTAGCTCCTGAATATCAGGTTAAATTATTAACCTGGATTTTCACAATGAGATTTTTGATGATTGTAACTTCTGTTGTTGCATACTGGATTAACAATGTTGTTGACAGAATTTACGCTGCAAAAACTCAAAAATTTGATTTTGAACAACCTTTGACCAACCTTGTTTGGTTAACTTCTATATTATCAATCGGTATGACTTTTGGCGTAAGCCACTGGTTATTATCAGGTTTGGGCGGCAATTTGTGGTTGATTCTTTCATCAATCATTTCTTGCGGTACTTTAGGTGCAGCTTTGATTCCTGAATTTACTAAAATCTTCACTTCACCTAAAGCTAAACATACTGAAGAAGTTGTTACTGCTTCAAAAGAAGGCGGTGCATCTTTGACAATCCTTTCCGGTATTGTTGCTGGTAACTTCTCAGCATTCTGGATTGGTATGGTTATCGTATTGTTGATGGCTCTTGCTTATGTTGCAAGTACTCATATTCCTTACGATATTATGATTTATTCTTCAGTATTTGCTTTTGGTCTTGTAGCATTTGGTTTCCTTGGTATGGGGCCTGTTACTATTGCAGTTGACAGCTACGGACCTGTTACTGATAACGCTCAATCAGTTTACGAATTATCATTGATTGAGGAAATTCCTAACGTCAAAGATGAAATTCAAAAAGATTTTGGTTTTGAAGCTAACTTTGATGTTGCTAAAAAATATCTTGAAGAAAACGACGGCGCAGGTAACACATTTAAAGCTACATCAAAACCTGTACTTATCGGTACAGCTGTAGTTGGTGCTACTACAATGATATTCTCATTGATTTTGGTTATCCAAAATACACTGGGAATTCAGCCTGAAATGATTTTGAACTTATTGAACCCTTACACTCTGCTTGGTTTATTAACCGGTGGTGCTGTTATTTACTGGTTCTCAGGTGCTTCTATGCAGGCTGTTACTACAGGCGCATACAGAGCAACAGAATACATCAAGGATAACATTAAACTTGATGATGCCGCTTCAAAATCAGCTAACGTGGCAAATTCAAAAGAAGTTGTTAAAATTTGTACTCAATATGCTCAAAAGGGTATGTTTAACATCTTCATTTCATTGTTTGCATTTGCGTTAGCATTTGCATGTCTATCAGCTCCGCTGCTTCAAAAATGTACTGCAGGTTTAGACAACAGACCTGTATCATTCTTTGTAAGCTATCTGATTGCAATTGCAGTATTTGGTTTGTTCCAGGCTGTATTTATGGCAAATGCAGGCGGATGCTGGGATAACGCTAAGAAAATCGTTGAAGTTGATATGCAGGAAAAAGGTACACCGCTTCACGAAGCTACGGTTGTTGGTGATACTGTTGGTGATCCGTTCAAGGATACATCTTCTGTTGCAATGAACCCGATTATCAAATTCACAACATTATTCGGTTTGCTTGCTATGGAAATTGCTATTAGCGAAGCATTCAGAAGTGTTGCGCCGATTGCTGGATGGATATTCCTCGTTATCGGTTTGATTTTCGTTATCCGTTCATTCTATGCAATGAGAATACCTTCTAAAAAATAGATTAGAGCGTATTTAAAATAATGAAACAGGTGTAAAGTTATATGGACTTTACACCTGCTTTTCTAATCACACCAATAATAGGATTCATTACAATGTAGTATTGACTAATGATTAGTTGTTCTTTTATCATATTAATATGGGTAATTTAGAAAAAAATAATAATTCTGTTAATATTGTATATGCAACTAATAATAATTATATTGCATATTTGGCAGTATCTCTGGCTTCACTTATTGATAATACATCACCTGACAGGAATTATCGTGTTATTATACTTGAAACTGATGTATCTGATGATAATAAAAACAAGATACTTTCCATGCAAAAAGAAAATATTGATATAGATTGTGTAAATACTACGTCAGTGCTTCAAAATTTTAATGAAAATAAATTGTTTTGCCATATGCATTTTTCAAAAGAAATGTATTTGCGGCTTTTTATTCCTGATATTCTTAATGAGATTGATAAAGCTATTTATCTGGATTGTGATACTATTATTGAAAGTGATATTGCAGAACTTTTTGATATTGATATAAGCCAATTTTATATTGCGGCAGCTAAAGATTTTAATTCGATTATTAATTATGATTTGTACCCTAATGTAAAATTGTATTTTGATTCTGCTATTAAAATTCCGGATATTAATAAATATTTCAATTCGGGTGTTTTACTGATGAATTTGTCAGAACTTAGAAAAGAAAATTTGCCGCAAAAAGCCGGGGTTTTGTTAGATTATTATAAAGAATTTCTCTATCCTGATCAGGACTTACTTAATTTGATTTGTGCTAATAAAGTTCTTCTACTATCCAATTGTTGGAATTATGTCTTTGCAATTAATCCTGCTATAATCCAATCTAATAAATTTGTTAAGCTTGCTGTTGAATATGTTTCAGGTCTCCAGAATCAAAAAATTGTTCACTATATTTCGGAACATAAGCCCTGGGATTTGCCTGAAATGTTTTATGCGGATATCTGGTGGGCATTTGCTAAAAAATCGCCATTTTATCAAGAACTTCTTGCAAAGTATTTTGAAAAGCATCCTGAAAAGTTGCCCCAAAAGTAAGCTGTCTTCTCTTACTAAATAATTAAATAAACATTAATTTTATAGATTTTTTTGAAAAATAAATTAAAATGTTAATATAGAGATTATTTTAAAGGAGTTGATTATATGGTTGATTTGAACAGATTCACAAATTACTCTCAGGAGATTTTGTCATCCGCAAATGCAATTACTAATTCATACAAAAATACGGAAATGCAGCCAGAACATATTATGCTTGCAATGATTAAGGACAGCGGGATTATTAAAGATTACCTGACAGAATTAAAATTGTTAAATCAGGGATTTATAGATAGAGTCGTAAATTCGGCAAAATCGTTCCCTGTTATCTCGGGTGTTGTGAACGGACAACAGTTGTTTTTGTCTAACCAGACAGCGCAGCTTTTGGATTTGGCTGATGAACAGGCTAATGAACTGAAAGATGAATTTATTGATATAGCTGATATTTTGCTTGCAATGACAAAACTAGACGGTTCAAATATTCAGAAAATTTTATCCGACTTCAGGGTAAATTCAAATTCTGTTTTAAACGCAATGAAAAAAATAAGAGGTAATAAAAAAGTGGATAACAAAAATGCTGAAGAAAATATGAAAGCACTTGAAAAATATTCAACTGACCTTACAGCACTTGCCAGAAAGGGTAAATTGGATCCTGTAATCGGCAGAGATGAAGAGGTCAGAAGAATTATTCAAGTCTTAAACAGACGTACAAAAAATAATCCGGTACTTATCGGCGAACCGGGGGTTGGTAAAACCGCAATAGTTGAAGGGCTTGCCCAACGTATCGTAAGAGGTGATGTCCCTGAAAGTTTAAAAGACGTAAAACTGATTTCTCTAGACCTTGGTGCACTTGTTGCAGGTGCAAAATTCAGAGGTGAGTTTGAGGAACGTTTGAAAGCCGTTTTAAAAGAAGTTGAAGATTCAAACGGTGAAATTGTTATGTTTATTGATGAACTTCATACTGTTGTCGGCGCAGGTGCTACTGAGGGCTCAATGGATGCTGGTAACCTCCTTAAGCCGATGCTTGCACGAGGTGTTTTGAGAACAATCGGTGCTACTACTATTAATGAGTACAGAAAATACATTGAAAAAGACCCTGCATTGGAAAGACGATTCCAACCGGTACTTGTTAACGAACCGAGTATAGAAGATACAATTAGTATACTCAGAGGCTTAAAAGAAAAATATGAAGTCCACCATGGTGTCCGTATTCTGGATAGCGCCCTTATTCAGGCTGTAAAACTTTCTGACAGGTACATCACAGACAGATTTCTTCCTGATAAGGCTATTGACCTTATCGATGAAGCCGCTTCATCCTTGCGTATTGAAATAGATTCTATGCCGGAAGAAATTGATGCTATGATGCGTCAAAAAATCCAGCTGGAAATTGAACGTGAAGCGCTTAAAAAAGAAACAAGCGATGAAGCAAAAGCTAAAGTTGAAGATATTTCTAAACATATAGCTACCCTTGAAGAAAAAATTTCCGCTATGAAATGCCAGTGGGAAAAAGAAAAAGCATCAATCATCGGTGAAGCTGCAATTAAGGATGAGATTGATCAGGTTAAAAAGCAAATAGAAGAAGCCGAACGTAATACAGACTTACAAACTGCCGCAGAACTTAAGTACGGTAAATTAATGCAGCTGGAAAAACAGCTTAAAGAATGTCAAAATCGTGACCGCTCTGAAAATAAACTTCTAAAAGAAGAAATTGACGACGAAGATATCGCAAATGTTGTAAGTAAATGGACAGGTATTCCTGTTTCAAAACTGGTAGAAAGCGAAAAACAAAAGCTGATTAATATGGAAGAAATTCTTCACAAACGATTAATCGGTCAGGATGAGGCAGTAGAAACAGTCTCCGATGCAATTCGCCGTGCCCGTTCCGGCTTGAAAGACCCTAAACGTCCGATTGGTACATTCCTCTTCTTGGGGCCGACCGGTGTTGGTAAAACCGAACTTGCAAAATCTCTGGCGGAATTTATGTTCAACGATGAAGACGCTCTTATCCGTATAGATATGTCAGAATATATGGAAAAACATAACGTCGCAAGATTGGTTGGTGCCCCTCCGGGATATGTAGGCTACGACGAGGGCGGACAATTGACTGAAGCTGTCAGAAGAAAACCTTATTCCGTTGTCCTATTTGATGAAATTGAAAAAGCACACCCTGATGTGTTCAATATTATGCTTCAAATTTTTGATGATGGTCGTTTGACAGATTCTAAAGGCAGAACCGTTGATTTCAAAAATACTCTGATAATTATGACAAGTAATATCGGAAGTGACATAATTCTTGAAGATTCACTGAATAAACTTGTCACGCAGCAGGATTTTGATGAAACAAAAGAAAAAGTTATGGCAGTGTTAAGAAGCAGATTTAAACCTGAATTCTTAAACAGAATTGATGAAACAATTTTCTTCAAAGCTCTGACTCTGCAACAATTATCAGCAATCGTTGATATACAAATGGATTACCTGAGAAGATTGTTAAAAGATCAGGAACTCGATTTTGAAATAACAGAAGAAGCCAAAGAATTTCTTGCAACGCGCGGATTTAATCCTGTCTACGGTGCAAGACCGCTGAAACGTGTAATCAGACAAATGGTTGAAAATCCTCTGTCTAAACTTATACTTTCACAAAAATTCATGAAAGGCGACAAAGTTATTATTGATGTCGACAACGATGAAATTAAATTCATTAAAGATCGTGAACAGTAATAATATCCATTAAGAGGATATGACTTAAGTTAATTACCCTCTCCTCATAGGTGAGGGTAATTTTTCGCGCCGGATTACGGATTTTTGAAATACACAGCCCTACAGCGCACGCAATAATTTTCTCAGTTGTGTTATGTAAAACTTTTATAAGGATATTTAAATTTACATTTTTCGATGATATAATCTATTTTAGTAACAGACTTAAAGGGAGCAATAAATATTATGTGCGGAATAGTTGGATACGTTGGTAATCAATCGGTTGTTGATATACTTCTTGACGGCTTGGAACAATTGGAATACAGAGGATATGACTCTGCCGGTGTTGCTTTGCAAACTCCCGATAAATTGGATGTCTATAAGGCTGTAGGCAAATTATGTAATCTTAGAGAAGAACTCAAGCACCACACCGATGAAACCAGAAAAGCCATAATGGGTATCGGACATATTCGCTGGGCTACACACGGAGCTCCAACACTTTTAAATGCACATCCGCATTCTTGTAATTGCGGAAAACTTGTTGTTGTCCATAACGGTATTATTGAAAATTACAAAGAACTAAGAGAACTTTTAGCTTCAAAAGGTTGTGTGTTCAAAACTCAAACTGATACCGAAGTAGTTGCGCATCTTATTGCTCAAAAGTATGCATTAGCAAAAGATTTAACTGAAGCGGTACGTCTTGCCGTAAAGGACTTAAAGGGAGCGTATGCACTCTGTGTTATGCATAAGGAAGAAAAAAATAAGCTTGTAGGGACTAAATTGAATGCTCCGCTTCTGATTGGAGTTGGCGAGGAAGAAAATTTCTTTGCCTCTGATGTTCCTGCAATCATTAAACATACCAAAAAGGCTGTGTATCTTGAAGATGGAGAAATAGCTACTCTGACTAAAGATACTTATTCTGTTATTGATTCTGACGGGAATGCGGTTGATAAGAAAGAAGAAATGCTCCCATGGGAACCTATCGCATTGAGCAAGATGGGCTATAAACACTTCATGCTTAAAGAAATTCATGAACAGCCTGATGTAATCAGAAACATTCTTACCGGTAAACTTCATACACCGCAGGATAATGTTATTTTGAATGAAGTTAAACTGACAAAAGAACATCTGAAAAAATTAAATCGTATTCAAATTATTGCCTGCGGTACTTCATTACACGCCGCAATGATAGGGAAATATCTTCTTGAAACTCTCTGCGGAATTGCAGTTGATGTTGAAGCTTCAAGTGAATATATTTACAGGAGAACGGTGACGGATGAACATACCCTTGTTATCGGAGTTTCTCAATCTGGAGAAACTGCTGATACTCTGACTGCAATTAAACAGGCAAAAGCCAAGGGGTCTCATATTTTAATAATTACAAACCGTCCGGATTCAGCTATGGCTCGCGAAGCTGACAGTCTTGTTCCTGTTAATGCGGGTATTGAAGTTTCCGTAGCAGCGACAAAATCTTATATCGCACAGCTTGTTTCTTTCTATCTGCTTGCAATTTATATGGCAGAAATAAAAGAAAGTGCAAATGAATATTTATTACTTTCATTGAAAACTGATTTGATGATTTTACCGCAAAAAATTGAGCAGATTCTATCGCACAAAGAAGAAATTCAAAAGTGTGCAAAAATTTATTCCGGCACAAAGGATTTTATCTATATTGCACGCGGAATAAATTATCCGACAGCGCTCGAGGGTGCTCTTAAACTTAAGGAAATAAGCTATATCAACGCAACAGGTTACCCTGCAGGCGAACTTAAACACGGCCCTATTGCGATGCTGGATGAAACAATGCCCGTGCTTTCAATTTTGATGAAAGGCTGCGTTTACGAAAAACTTCTCTCAAACAGTGAGGAAGCAAAAGCACGTAATGCAAAAATGATTGCGCTTACAAATTCCGAAGATGAAAAATTGAATGATTTGTTTGACTTTATAATTCGAGTACCTGATGTTCAGGACTTGCTCTCACCTATTATTGCGATTGTGCCGTTGCAGCTTCTGGCATATTATATTGCGGAATTTTTAGGCAAAGATGTAGACCAGCCTCGTAACCTTGCTAAATCAGTAACGGTGGAATAAAATGGCATCAATTCATTCCACGACAGTAGATTTACCTAAAACTGCAATTAATAACATTGAAGATAATCTGAAATCTCTTGGTTATGATGTTTTACGCTGGGCTGTGGTTCAGGTTAATGACAATTCTGTTGTAGTGAGTTTGTCATATATAACAGGTTAATATATATTAATATAAAATTTGATTTTAAAAATTTTTGGTTGTACACTGTTTCTTAATGGAGTGGCCGGGTTGGAATTAAAAAACTTACCGGCGGTAAAACAATTAAGGAGAATTAAAAAATGACACCAAGAAACTTTTTATTCACTTCCGAATCAGTAACGGAAGGACACCCCGACAAAGTATGCGATCAGATTTCTGATGCTATTTTGGATGAATTTTTGACAAAATATCCACAGTCACGTGTTGCTGCAGAAACTACTGTAACGACAGGTATGGCGCTTGTATGCGGCGAAATTACCGCAGACTGCTATGTTGATATTCCGTCAATAGTAAGAAGTACTATTAAAAATATAGGTTACGTCGGCGAAGAAGGCGGCGGATTTGATTACAAAACCTGCGCAGTATTGACAAGTATTGACGAACAATCAGTTGATATTGCAGGCGGTGTAAACAAAGCTCTTGAATCAAGAAACGATAATGCTGATACTTCAACATCAGAAACAGAAGATATCGGTGCAGGCGATCAGGGGATTATGTTCGGTTACGCTTGTAATGAAACACCTGAACTTATGCCTCTTCCGATAAGCCTTGCTCATAAATTATCTTACAGATTAGCTCAGGTAAGAAAACAGGGCATTCTGTCTTACCTCAGACCGGACGGTAAATCTCAGGTTACTGTTGAATACGTTGACGGAAAACCGGCGAGAATTGACACCGTTCTTATTTCAACGCAACACGACCCTGAAATTAACGGCGAAACAGATAACGCTAAAATTCAGGAAATCATAAGAAAAGATATTACAGCATTTGTTATTGATGAAGTATTCGCACACGAAACAATCAAGTTAAGTGCTGATACAAAAATTCTTGTTAATCCTTCAGGACGTTTCGTAGTCGGCGGTCCTCAAGGCGATGCAGGTTTGACAGGACGTAAAATCATTGTTGATACTTACGGCGGTTATTCACGTCACGGCGGCGGTGCTTTCTCTGGAAAAGATCCTACAAAAGTTGACCGTTCTGCAGCTTATGCAGCAAGATGGGTTGCTAAAAATATCGTAGCCGCAGGTTTGGCTGAAAAATGCGAAATTGAATTAGCTTACGCTATCGGTGTTGCAGAGCCTGTTTCAATTATGGTTGATACATTCGGTACAGGTAAAATTTCTGATGACGAAATTTCTAATCTTGTTGCAGAAAACTTTGACCTCAGACCTGCCGCAATTATCAAACAGTTTGACCTGCGCGGTCTGCCTGCTAAAAACGGCGGCAAATTCTATCAGTTATTAGCCGCATACGGACATATGGGCAGAACTGATATTGATGTACCTTGGGAACATACGGATAAAGCTGCAGCTTTAAAGTCACAGGCTTTTAACTGCTGTTCCTGTTCAAAATAACTAAGTGAGGAAAAAGATTGAAGAAATATTCTTCAATCTTTTTCTTTTTAACAACGTATCTAAGGAGAAATTATGCAGGCTGTATTGCCGAAGTTTTACACAAATAATATAATGCCAAATCCCGTAACGAGTTTTACTCCGCAGCGAATTTTACCTCTTATTATGCCGACAGCAGCTATTCATCCTCAAGCAAGCGTAATAGGCAATGTCACTATCTGTGACGGAGTAAATGTAGCTCCTTTTGCTTCAATTAGGGGGGATGAGGGGACTCCGATTTATATAGGCCACGGCTCTAATATTCAGGACGGTGTTGTAATCCACGGATTGAAAGACGGTCGCGTTAAACAAGATAACAAAGAATTTTCTGTATATATCGGCAATAATACAAGCCTTGCACATCAGGCACAGGTACACGGGCCTGCAAAAATAGGAGATAACGTATTTGCCGGCATGCAATCGTTTGTTTATAAATCAGAAATCGGTAATAATGTAGTAATTGAACCTGCTGCTAAAGTTATCGGGGTTAAGGTAGAGTCTGACAGATATGTTCCCGCAGGTGAAGTCATTAAAACACAGGAGCAGGCTGATAAACTTCCTCGCATAACTTCTGATTATAAGAATAAAGATTTAAACCGCGAAGTTGTTGATGTTAATAAGGAACTGGCTTTTTCATATCCTGCTAATTATTATTTGAACAATTTTATTTAGCAGATTTTTTCTTTCTGATAAGTATTGCAGATACAATAGCGGTAAGCGGAACACAGGCAAGAATTCCTATGCTTCCGATGAGGGCTGAGACAATTTCTGTTGCGACCTGATTAAGGTTAAAGAATTTTTGCAGGTCTATGTTGTTGGCCAGTAGTACCAGCGGAAGTGCGCTTCCAAGGTATACGAGGATTAATGTATTTGCCATCGTGCCGATAATATCGCATCCCACATTCATTCCTGATTTAAATAGTTCTTTTGTCGTCATCGTAGTATTTGTTTGATAAAGTTCATTTATTGTACTTGCGATTGAGACTCCTATATCCATAACAGCACCGAGTGTTGCAAGCATCATAGAAGCTGTCAGGATTCCGGTAAAGTCCAAGTTAGGTCTTGCTGAATATAAAAACATAGTTTCTTCTCCGGCAAATCCTGTCAGATGCGCAAAGTTAATTGCAATTATTGAAATTATTCCTGCAAAAATAAGGCTTGCGGCAGAACCAATTACAGCCGAAGTGCTTTTTCTGTTAAAGCCCGCTACTATATAAATAGTGACAATGGTTGCGAGTATACACACAAGTATGGCTGCTAAAATCGGGTTAACTCCGTATAAAATCAGAGGCATCAGTATAAAAAATATCATAGCAACAGTTGTGAAGATGGAAATGAAACTCAAAAGCCCTTTTAATCGTCCGACAAGCAGCAGTCCGGCAAAAAATATTGCTCCAAGCCAGTATAGTGTTGTGTCACGTTTAAAATCCGCAATAAAAAAGTCTACATCATCTTCGCTTCCGACAACTTCATCTTTTGCTTCAAGGTGGAGAATAACTTTATCACCCTTAGAAAGCATCATATCGTATGCAGGATTGTTAGTAATAACATTTTCAATCAGCTGTTCGCTGCCTTTAAATTCTCCCGTGAGAACTTTAACAGTGGCAAGCTGTTTTGTCATTGATTGCCCGTTGCTTTCCCCGTCCATATCAATGTAGTCTATACTTTCAATAATCCCCGTTTCAGATTTCAAAACAGGCGGTTCTGCAAGCACCGGCAATATTGCCATAAACATTACAAATATAAATAAAAATATTTTTTTCATTATGTTATCCCTGATTTAAAACAAATTTTGCTGTTCAGCTGTTTGCGGAACTTTATATCCCATATGGCGGTAAGTTTCAGGCGAAACTTTGCGCCCCCTCGGGGTTCTCTGGAGTAATCCCGCCTGCAGCAGGAAAGGTTCGCAGACGTCCTCTATTGTTCTGACGTCTTCTCCTATGGCTGCGGCGATTGTTTCAATTCCGACAGGACCGCCGTCATATTTTTCTATAATCAAACGCAAAAGACTTCGGTCTGTGTTATCAAGCCCGTAGTTATCTATTTTTAAGATATCAAGCGCGCTGTTTGCGACATCTTTTGTAATTTTACCGTCATATTTAACAAGCGCAAAGTCGCTTACACGTTTTACCAGTCTGTTTGCTATACGCGGGGTGCCTCTTGAACGTCTGGCTATTGCATGTGCGCCATCTTCGTCTATTTCTATATTCAAAATTCCTGCTGTCCTTGTTATTACCTGCGCAAGCTCATCTTCTGTGTAAAATTCAAGTCTGTGAATGATACCGAATCTGTCTCTTAACGGGCCTGACAGTTCTCCTGCTTTTGTAGTTGCTCCGATTAGCGTGAATTTAGGAAGCGGAAGCCGCATTGTTTTTACTGTCTGGCTTTTGCCTGTGGTCATATCAAGAATAAAATCTTCCATTGCAGGGTAAAGAATTTCTTCTGCAACTTTATTCAGACGGTGAATTTCATCAATAAACAAGATTTCCCCGCCTTTAAGCGACATTAAAATCCCTATAATATCTCTTGGCCGCTCCAGTGCCGGTGCTGATGTAATCTTAATTTCTACACCCATTTGTTCGGCTATTACTCCTGCAAGAGTTGTTTTTCCAAGCCCCGGAGGTCCGTAAAATAAAAGATGGTCAAGCGGTAATTCCCGTTTTTTTGCTGCTTCTATGGAAATTTTCAGAGTCTCTTTTAGTGCACTCTGACCTATGTATGTATCAAAGCTTTTAGGGCGGATGCAGTTTTCGAAATTTTTGTCAAATTCAATGCTCTCAGCCTTTATTACGGGGTTTTTCTTTGCCTTTATGTGTTCAAAGTTTTCGTCGTCTGCTATGATACTCATGTTCTTCCCTTTTTCCTTATTTCATGATATCATGAAGTCAAGTTATAGAAAAGAATGTTAAGAAGGAGAAGTTATGAAAGTATCAGAGCGTTTGGAAAAAATTCCGCCGTATTTGTTTGCGGAAATTGACAGAAAAATTGCCGAAGCAAAAGCCAGAGGTGTTGATATTATAAGTCTTGGTATTGGCGATCCTGATACTCCGACTCTTCCTCCTGTTGTTGCTGAAATGCATAAAGCTATTGATAATCCTGCCAATCACGATTATCCGCCGTATAACGGCACTGAAAAATTCAGAAAAGCTGCCTGCGCATGGATGAAAAAACGTTTTGGAGTTGAACTTAACCCTGATACGCAAATGCTTGCCAATATCGGTTCAAAAGAAGCTATTGCGCACGTATTTTTCGCCTTTGTAGATAAAGGTGATTATACGCTGATTCCTGATCCGGGGTATCCTGTTTATAAAAACGCAACGATATTTGCGGGTGGAACTCCGTATTCAATGCCGCTTTTGGAAGAAAACGGATATCTGCCGGATTTAGATGCAATTCCTGAAGATATTGCTA
The DNA here is from genome assembly GCA_944323595.1 of Candidatus Gastranaerophilales bacterium. Classification (GTDB taxonomy): domain Bacteria; phylum Cyanobacteriota; class Vampirovibrionia; order Gastranaerophilales; family Gastranaerophilaceae; genus CALUVN01. The sequence continues at coordinate 19,492 of CALUTF010000003.1, forward strand.
AAAAATCTAAAATTATGTTTCTGAATTATCCTAACAACCCGACAGGTGCTGTTGCGACAAAAGAATTCTATAAAAAAGCAGTTGATTTTTGTAAAAAATATGATATTCTTCTTTGCTCTGATATGGCATATTCAGAAATGACTTATGACGGCTACGTAGCACCGTCGGTTCTTGAAGTTGAGGGTGCAATGGATGTTGCTCTGGAATTCTATTCACACTCAAAATCTTATAATATGACAGGATGGCGTGTCGGATTCTGCTGTGGTAACGCGAATGCTGTGAAAGCGCTCGGTACTATCAAAAATAATATTGACAGCGGTACATTCAAAGCTATTCAGGATGCGGCTGTTGCGGCTTTCAATGTAGATAAATCTTACATCGAAAATTTGAATAAAATGTATCAGGAACGCCGCGATGCAGCTGAAGAAGGGTTTAGAGAACTTGGATGGGATATAAAACCGTCTAAAGCTACTTTCTATCTCTGGTTACCGGTACCAAAAGGAATGACCAGCGAAGAATTTGTTACGGTTATGCTTGAAAAAGCTCATGTGGTCGTTCCTCCCGGAAACGGTTACGGCAAATACGGTGAGGGCTATTTCCGTGTTGCATTGACTAAAGACGTCGATACAATTAAAAAAGCTATAAAAAGAATGAAAGATGCAGGAATTTCCTATAAATAATTTTGTAGAAAAATCCCGCATTCAAAGTAGATAAAACATGAATATTGTGATATATTGAAACTATGGAATGTCCTAAATGCGGTTACGAAGTCGATGATAAGGCAATGGTTTGTCCGAACTGTAAAAAGGTTCTGAAACTTGTCTGTCCGATTTGTAAGACGGTAAATAAATCTAATACATGTAAAAAGTGCGGTTATGTTATCATTACCAAATGCCATAAGTGCGGTAAAGTTAACCCGACCGAACGGAAAAAGTGCGCCAAGTGCGGATTCAGTACTCTGGATAGTGTTATTCTGAATGAATCTAATCTTGACGATTATGCATGTTTGACCATAGATTTTCCAAATATGGACGAGATGAAAATCCACCTCGGTTCTGCTAAATTGTTGAATAAATTTAAAGTTAATCTTGATAATATTATTCTTGATGCAGTTAAAGAACTCGGTCTCAGACGCCAGATTATTGATAACCGTTATGTGATTCGGTTTAATAAAGATTATACTTTCAGCAGCTCTGCTCATAACGCTATGGAATCTGTTGTCAAGATTGCAACTGAAATTACAAAGCTCAATTACAAATTGACTAACCTTAAAAATGCATCTGTCAGATGTAATATGATGGTTTTAAAACGTAACGTTAAAACTGCGCAAAGTGACCATAAAATTGATTTTAATATCAGTATGGTGAACACTTCTGCATCTAAAGAAGAAAAAGCCTTGAATACTTTTCAAGTTATTGCAGATTCCCAGATTAATGATTGCTTATCTTCTGAATACAAACTTACTCCGTTAAATTCTGTTATGGTAAACGGTAAGATGGAAATGTTCTATGAAATGGATGTTCGTCCTCTTATCAATGTTAATTATGCTGAATTGCTTCCAAAGGAAGAAGATGAAATTGTTGTTCCTAATTTTGTCCAAAATATGCTTATTGAACAGGATAAAATTGATGGTCAAGCTTTAAGACAAATGGATTCACCGGATGATCCGGATGCTATCTATGATATTGAAACTATCAATTTCAATGAAATTAACTGTTATTTTGAAAGAATTCAAAATATTGACGTGTTTGACAAAATTGTAGAACGACTTAAAGAAAATCCTAAATCTATTACGGCAATTAAAACGGATCCTTTATATGTTCCTTATTCACTGAAAGTTATCACAGAAGTCGAGCAAACCGGCTTGTATAATAATATTATCAGTGTAACCTGTTATGATGAGATGAAATATTCTCCGTATTCTTTCTTTAGAGATTTGCTTTCAAGTATTTTTGAGTACACGGTATCTCAAAAATTATTCTCGCAAAATGACTTTTCAATGTTTAATTCGCTTGACCCTACAGGTCTTGTTAAGGATCTTGTTACTCTGACTGACAGAGGCATTGATATGCCGGAAGATACCAGATATACTTATTATGATATCTTTCTTACTATATTAAAAGCCATTCCTAATACGCTAATTTTTATAGAAAATTTTGATAAAATTGATGAAAGTTCTTATGATGTTATGAAATTTCTTTTTGAGTCATTTGATAAACTTGAAATTTCTTACCTGATATCTTATGACAAAGATTTTTCATTGCACAGACAATCACATTTCTTACTCGCGCAGCCGTACTATTCTGAATTATACATGAAGCCGACTCCGTTTGAAAAAATGATTGAGGGAAATAAAGAATACTATAAAAATATTCTTGATGACTTCTATTTCCATCGTATCGCAAAATATTCATGCGGCAGTATTTTGTTTCTTGATATTGCGTTGCAGTACCTTGTGGAATCTGAAGTTTATACAGCTGATGATACAACAATTTATTTATCAAACCCTAAGACCATCATTATACCGTCCAGTTTGAATAAACTGTTTAAACGGAGATTAAATTTGATGCAGGATGAACCTGATGTTATGAAGTTTCTGGCAACAGTTTTGCTTCTCGGTACCCGTATTGACAGGGCGACCCTTAACAGTTTAGGATATGAAAATCTTGATGAAATTATTGATAAACTCGCTAATATGGGTTATCTTTATTTCTACAATAACTGTATGTACTTCCCTAACTATAACCTTTTGAGAGAAAATCTTCTCGGTACAATGAATAAAGAAACTCTTCAGGAAATGGCTAATGAACTTTTTGAAAAAGTTCTGGATGAAAGTATGCCAAGTCCGGTTAAATCTTATTTATACGGTTTGCTGGGAGATTCAGAGTCACAGCTTAAAGAATGGCAGAAACTTATGCAGGTTAACCTTTCGTTGGGAGATTTTAACTCATACCTGAATTGTGCTAATGAAATACTGAAAATTCTTGATAAAAATAAGGATGAGGAAAAACAGGAAGAGATAGAAAATTATAAGTTGGAACTTTATGAAAATATCTCAAATAACTTATATGAATATGTTCCGGCTAAAACTCAGGAAATTGCAGAAGTTACTCTGGAAAATTTGGAAAAAACAACAAATATTGACCAGATAATACAACTTTGCAGTAAAATGATTCAAGGTTATATGACGGCAGGCGATTTTAATCGTGCACTGGAACTTATGCATAAGGTTTTATCGTTGCTGCCAGGTGCTTCAATAGATCCGCTTGATCCAAACTTTAATCAATATTTGCTTTTAATGTCAATTGTACATATTGAAATTTTATTTAATATTGGTGCAATGTCTGAATGTATTGATGTAGGATACAGAGTTTTGAGTATTGTTAATAAAAATAATATTGAAACTGTTAAACCTGAACATATAACTGCTGAAAACTTCAAATCAATGATTTTTGATGAGGTTGGTTACGTCGCAATTGCAAACATTTTACAATTGCAGGGCAATTTAAAACAATTTTTTGAAATTGTTCGAACCAATTTTGATGACTTGCCGCAGTCTTATGATTTGTTCCTTTCCTTGGAGAGTCTTGTCAGAGGAGAAATTGTACAGCCTCAAAAAGAGCTTGTTTCTGAAGATGACAAGTTTTCCGGTGTTATTTTCCACGTAATCAATGCATTTCAAAATATTTCATTTGATTATATAGCATTTGCTGAAGAAATTTATCAGGCTAAAATCCTTGCTAAATTATATCATCTTCACCAGATTGAATTGTGTCTTGATGCTTTAATCGGATATGCTTATATGAAATTGGAATCCTATGTTAAAGCGTCTGCTATATTATTCAAGATTATCAAAGCTGCAAATATAAACGGGATGATGACTCTGCTTTATCTTGCCTGGTATCTTATGTGTGAAATGCATCTGAAGCAGGGTAAGTATAATGTTGCTTACGGTATCGTTAATAACTCACTTATTCAATTAGAAAAGAATAATAATGCTTGTGAATATCTTGCAATTTTATTCAGATATGCTTTATTTAAAGTCTTTATGTTTGAGGGTCAACATGAAAAAGCTCAAATTTGTATAGAGCAGGCTAAATATATGACTTCAAAATATGGTATTCATTTTGAATTTGATACAGATCCGTCGCATTATATTCCGATAGAAGAGAATGCAGAAAATTCAGAAGAGGGCGAGGTTCAGGATATGAATGATTCTGACAATGATGACGATGACGATGACGATGAGGTTGTCGGGCCCATAGGCGGTGTACCGCCGGAAAATGGGGCTGCATAAGGAGGACATTTATGAAAATTTTATTTGCGTCAGCAGAAGTTGCACCTTTTTCAAAGGCAGGAGGGCTTGCTGATGTTATAGGAAGTTTACCCAAGTATCTTGAAAAGGATGCGGAAATCGCTATATTTACACCATTACATGGCTGTATTGACGTTGATAAATACGGAATTAAAGAACTCGAAAATTCTACTATGTGGCTGACTTTTGGTAATCAGGGACATAAATTCCGATTATTCATGTGTAAACTTCCCGGGACTGATATAAATGTCTTTTTTGTCCATAACGACTGGTACTATACCTGTTTTAAAGAAGTTTATCCTAAATGGCTTGATACAAGATATGAACATGAAAGATATATAGCATTTTCTCTTGCAGTAATGGAATATGCAAAAGCATTAAACTTCCGTGCTGATATTATACATGCAAATGACTGGCATACAGCTATGCTGCCGTTATATTTGCATAGCAATTATAAATTTGATGAATTTTGGTCAAAGACAAAATCCGTTTTTGAAATTCATAACCTTGCATATCAGGGAGTCTGGTTTGAGGATATTCTGGACTTTGCAAATATGCGTAAAGATATTGTCTATAACGAATGGGGTTGTGAACATTACGGGCGTGTAAACTGGATGAAAGGTGCAATAAATTATGCAGATAAAGTTATAGCTGTTTCACCGAATTACGCCAGAGAAATTTTGACGGGAGAATACGGCGAGGGAATGGATTACACCCTGCGCGGAGCACGGCATAAGCTTGTCGGTATTTTAAACGGAATTGACTACGAGGTGTTTAATCCTCAAACCGATAAAACGCTCGTGAAAAATTATGATGTTAATTCTATTCAGTATAAAGAAGATAATAAAAAAGCAGTGTGCGACTTTTTCGGACTTGAGTACAAGCCTGAGCGTCCGATGTTTGCAATGATATCCCGCCTTGTGGAGCAAAAGGGTATTGATTTAATCAGACAGGTTGAAAATGAACTCCGCTCAATGGATGCTGACTTTGTATTTTTAGGAAGCGGCAACGGAGATTATGAAAATCTATTAATCTGGCTTTCAAATAATTCTTCAAATGTCCGTGCTTATGTAGGTTACAGAGGAGATTTAGCAAACAAGATTTACGCAGCATCAGACTTTTTCCTTATGCCGTCAAGATTTGAACCTTGCGGATTAAGTCAGTTAATTGCAATGCGTTACGGTTCATTACCGGTTGTTCGGGCAACAGGCGGTTTAGAAGATACGGTAACGGGTTATCCGCTGGATAATTCAAACGGATTTAAATTCTGGGGCTATGACGGGCATTGTATGCTTGATGCAATCAAAACAGCAGAATGGGTTTACAAAGACAAATATGTGTTGAATGCAATGAGAAAGTCTGCGATGAGTGCTGATTTTTCGTGGAAGAAAAGTTCAGAAAAATATCTTGCGCTTTATCACGAACTCTGCGGGCAATAATAATGTTTGGCAAACGTAACGTTTGCATCAATACAACTCTTCAACATTTAAAAAATCGCCTTTAGAAGATATTCAAAAACTTTCAAAGAGTTTTAGCCGTCGGCTTTTGTATAAACCGTAGTACCCTCTCCTACTTAGGAGAGGGTAGGGTGAGGTATGGTTTCCCCAAGTGTCCGATGCTTTTTTCATATTTATTAGTTATAGATTTTTCTGTTCAGGTCAGCTTTTCTGATTCTGACGTTGGTTGGTGTAATTTCAACGAGTTCATCGTCACCGATGTATTCAAGGCACTCTTCTAACGCCATAATTTTCGGGGCTTGAAGTGTTACCATTACATCTGCTGTTGCACTTCTCATATTGGTTAATTTTTTTGTCTTACAAATGTTAACCACAATATCCTGAGGTTTGTTGCATTCTCCGATAATCATTCCGCGATAAACTTTTGTTTTCGGTGTTACAAAGAATACCCCTCTGTCTTCAAACTGTGCAAGAGCGTAAGGAATAGCTTCACCCTCCTCAATTGCTATAATAGAACCGTTGCGTTGTCTCGGAATATCACCTGCGTAAGGTCTGTATTCAAGATAAGTATGATACATTATACCCTCGCCGCGGGTCATTCTTATGAATTCGCTGCGGAAACCGATTAATCCTCTTGCAGGAATGTGGAATGCCATAGTTGTTCTGCCTTTGGAATTGTTCATTTCCTGCATTTCCGCCTTGCGGCCTGCCAGTCTTTCAATACAGCTTCCTGCATAATCTTCAGGAACATCTACAATCAGATTTTCATAAGGTTCACATTTTACTCCGTCAATCTCTTTATAGATAACTTCCGGTTTAGATACCTGAAATTCGTATCCCTCGCGGCGCATTGTTTCAATTAGAATACCAAGGTGAAGTTCGCCTCTTCCTGATACTCTGAAAACATCTGTGCTGTCGGTATCTTCTACACGCAAGCTTACATTTTTTTCAAGTTCGTTATAAAGTCTTTTTCTTAACTGGCGAGAAGTCACAAATTTCCCTTCAGTTCCTGCAAACGGACTGTCATTTACAGAAAAGTTCATCTGCAAAGTAGGCTCGTCAACGTGAATCAGCGGAAGCGGATTAGGCTCATTAAGAGAACATATTGTTTCGCCTATCTGAATATCTGCAAAACCTGCTACGCCGACAATATCACCGGCAGAAGCTTCTTCAATTTCAACTCTGCCTAAATCTTTAAAGCCAAAGAGTTTTGTAACCTTGCCGCGCTCCTGAGAACCGTCTGCGTGGACAAGGCATACCTGTTCCTGTGATTTAATTTTTCCGTTTGCAATTCTGCCGATAACAATTCTTCCGACATATTCATTGTAATCGAGAGTTGTTGCCTGAAATTGCAGCGGTTTTGAAGCATCACCTGACGGCGGCTGGATGTTTTCCATAATGCAATCCAGAAGCGGTACCATATCCACTCTTTCGTCATTAAGTTCTTTTATTGCAAATCCGTTCAGGCTGCTTGCAAATATAAACGGAAAATCAATCAAATCTTCTCTGTCAGTTAGTTCAGTAAATAAATCAAAAACTTTATCCAGTGCCTTGAGGGGTTCTGCTGCAGGTTTGTCAATTTTATTTATTACAACAATAATTTTTAACCCGAGCTGAAGTGCTTTTGATAACACAAATCTGGTCTGAGGCATAGGACCTTCGGCAGCATCGACAATTAGTAATGCACCGTCAACCATGCCGAGCACCCGTTCAACTTCTCCACCGAAGTCTGCGTGCCCAGGGGTGTCTACTACATTGATTTTACATCCTTTGTAATTAATAGAAATATTTTTTGAAAGGATTGTAATTCCGCGTTCTTTTTCCAGATCATTGCTGTCCAGTACACGTTCCTGCACCTGCTGGTTTGCCCTGAATGCACCTGCCTGTTTCAAAAGGCAGTCAACAAGTGTTGTCTTGCCATGGTCAACGTGGGCAATTATTGCAATGTTGCGTATATGTTCGTTTGTATTAGCCATAATTCTTATTTCCCTATTTATTTCAGTAGTGTAAATGTTACACTTTTAATAGTACATTATAAAAAAATATTTTCAAGTTAAGATTTTATAAAAAACGCTTTAATCAGGCAATTTTCAGGAAGAAAAATTGTTTAAATATATACAAGGGTATTTTAAACAAGGGGAAAATTATGCCTGACGGAATCGGCTATAGCGCATCATGCAGCAATTACTGGTATAACAACGGTGTTAATACCACTTTAATAGGATTGGAAAGTAAATTTTCTTCAGACCGGTTAAGTGCTGCAATTTTTAACGGAATTGCACTTGATACAAAAAGCGGCGGGTCTATGGTAATTGATTTAAAAGCCGGATATAATTATGATAAAAACGGCATTGTCGGTCAGAATTTGCGTATAAGAAACAATTTTGCGGAGGGTTCCGTATCGACTCAATTCAGATATTCGCCTTGTACTCTAAACGTTCCTGTGGCAGAAAATACAACAGTTTATTTGAACCCGCATGGTGTTGCAAAATATAATTATACAAAAAAAGAATGGGATACAAGTGTCGGTGCATTTTTAGGTGTCACACAAAAATTTAAAAAGGGTGTTTCTGTTTCTTTGGAGGGGCAGCGTTATAATATTCAAAATCCTAATGAAAACGATGGTAACTGGGGTGTAAATTTTATTATATCTAAGAAATTTTAGATGATTTGTCTTCTTGCTGATATGCCCAGGCAGAGTGATTATGGATACTTTCCAGAGCTTCGCATTCTACCTCAAACCAGTTAACTACAGGGTGATTGCGCAGTTTAACAACAACATCCCTCAAAACATCCTCTACAAATTTCGGGTTGTCATAGGCTTTTTCTGTGACAAATTTTTCATCTTCACGTTTCAATAGCGGATATACCGGACAGGATGCACAACTTTCAATAAGTTCTATCAAATCTTCTATCCATATATGTTCGGTTTCATCATAAGAAACTTTAACGGTAATGAGAGCACGCTGGTTATGGGCACCGTGGTCTGAAATTTCTTTAGAACACGGACAAAGTGTTGTCACTGGCACTTGTACTCCGAGAATAAACCTGTAGCATCCGTTTTCAATTTTTCCCTCAAATGTTGATTCATATCCCATAGGGGAAGACAGACCTGTGACCGGTGATTTTTTATCAATAAAATATTTGAATTTAAATTGGAGTTCCCCGCTTTTGGCTTCAAGATTTTTGATAATTTTTTCAAGGCAGCCTTTTATGTCGACACCGAGAAGATTTTTATTTTTCCATTCTGAAAGAACTTCTACAAACCGTGACATGTGAGTCCCCTTATAGTGTCTTGGAAGTGATACATTAACTTTTGCTTTGGCAGAAACTACCTGATTGGAGTTATTTTTTCTCTGGATAATAAGCGGTAAGTCAAGATGTTTAATCCCGACTTTTTGTATATCTACATTTCTGTCATCATTTAGTTTTTGAATATCTTTCATAATGCTCCAATCTTTAGAATTATAATAGCACAAATAAAAATCTATGGTTTTCTGCGTTTTGTAAAAAGGAAAAGCACTTTGTTTGTCGTTTTAGTAATCTTATTTTAATTTTCGTTTACAATAAAAGTTTTTTAATATTGTATGTGTTACCATGAGCTTATGAGTACACAATATGTTCCATTGCATTTACACAGTGAATACTCTTTGCTGGACGGGGCTATTAAGGTAAAACAGCTTTGCGAATTTGCTAAAGAAAATAACATGCCGGCGGTTGCGATTACTGATCACGGTGTTATGTATTCTGCAATTGAATTCTACAGAACAGCAAAAGAAGTTGGAATTAAGTCTATTATAGGCTGTGAATTCTACGTACATGACGGGGACATTCATGAAAAAAATCCTCAGGATAATCCGCTATACCACCTTGTACTTCTGGCAAAAGACAAAGACGGTTATATGAACCTTGTTAAATTGGTTTCTATTGCTCACTGTGAGGGAATGTATTACAAACCTCGGATAAATTTTGAGCTGTTACAAAAATATTCTAAGGGGCTTATATGCTGCTCTGCCTGTCTTGGGGGTGAAGTGCTCCAAAATCTGCTTAAAAACGATTATGAAGCCGCTAAAGCTACAGCCCAAAAATATAAAGATTTGTTTGGAGATGACTACTATATAGAACTTCAGGATCACGGTCTTGATGAACAAAAAAGAACAAATCCCGATTTGATTAAAATTGCACAGGAACTAGGGATTAAAATGGTCATTACTAATGACTCTCACTATCTAAAACGCGAAGATGCAGACTGGCATGATACTTTGCTTTGTCTCCAGACTAACGCACTCAAAAGTGATCCGAATCGTTTCCATTTTCCTAATAATGAATTCTACGTAAAAACTCCTGTTGAACTTAGAGATTCTTTCAAATGGATGGATAGCGCTATGTTCGACGAATGTATTAAAAATACTGTTGAAGTCGCAGAAAAATGTCATCTTATTCTTGAAATGGGTAAATCTCCGCTGCCTCATTATGAGGTTCCTGCAGGGCATACTGTTGAATCATACCTTAACTACGTTGTACATCAGGGGCTTAAGGATAGGTACGGTGATGTACCGAAAGAGATTGAAGAGCGTGTTAAGTACGAGCTCGGTATTATTGAACAAATGGGATTTTCCGCATATTTTCTTATTACATGGGATTTCGTACATTTTGCCAAAACCCATGATATCCCGGTAGGACCTGGAAGAGGCTCCGCGGCAGGCTCAGTTGTTGCTTATGCTCTCGGAATTACTGACCTTGACCCTATTAAGCATAATTTATTGTTTGAAAGATTTCTTAACCCTGAACGTTATAGTATGCCCGATGTCGATATTGACTTCTGCATTGAACGCCGCGGGGAAGTTATTGACTATGTTGCAAAAAAATACGGCGAAGATAAAGTCTGCCAGATTATAACATTTGGTACTTATGCGGCCAAAGCGGCAATGAAAGGAGTTGCAAGAGTTTTTGATATACCTTATGCAAAAAGTAACCAGCTTGCATCGCTTATTCCGAACGAACCTAAAACCCATATTGACGATGCACTTCAAGAGGGGATGGAATTAAAAAAACTCTATGATGAAGACCCTGAAGTTAAAAAACTGGTTGATATGGCAAAAGCCATAGAGGGGATAAAAAACAATACCGGTACACACGCGGCAGGCGTAATTATTGCACACAAACCGCTTAACGAAATTGTACCTGTTCAGCCCTCAAAAGACGGTATTATAGTTACAGAATACCCGATGGCTGATTTGGAAAAACTCGGGCTTTTGAAAATGGACTTCCTCGGCTTGCGTAACCTTACAATGATTACCAAGACTATGAAGCTTATCAAAAAACGCCGCGGCATTGAATTTGATATTAACAAAATTCCTCTTGATGACAAGCCAACTTACGATATGTTGATTGCAGGCGATACGGACGGGGTATTCCAGTTAGAATCTGCCGGTATGAAAAGGCTTGTAAAAGATTTACAGCCTGACGTTTTTGAAGATTTGGGCGCACTTGTAGCATTATTCCGCCCGGGTCCTCTGGAATCCGGAATGGTTAAGGATTTCGTTGAACGTAAACACGGGCGTCAGGAAATTAAATACGCCCACCCGAGCCTTGAACCGGTTCTCAAAGATACCTACGGAACGATTGTATATCAGGAACAGATTATGCAGGTGTTCCAGGTGCTTGCGGATTATACTCTCGGTCAGGCGGATATGGTTCGTCGTATGATGGGTAAGAAAAAACTCGACGAAATGGCACAGCAGAAAGGTAAATTCGTTGAGGGGGCAGGGCGACATGGAATGGCAGCTAAGGATGCGGAAGCTCTGTTTGAACAGATTGAAAAATTCGCATCTTACTGCTTTAACCGGTCACACTCTGCAGCTTATGCTTTTGTTGCATATCAGACTGCTTATCTCAAGTGCCACTATAAAGTTGAATATCTTGCATGTCTTTTATCAAGTGTTGCCGGCGATCAGGAAAAAACTCAACTTTACATTGAAGAAGCACAGAAAAACGGTATCAAGGTTATGGCACCTGATATTAATAAATCTTATTCAGAATTTACGCCGGACGGAAATGATATACGTTTCGGACTTTCTGCCATTAAGCAGGTTGGTGAGGGCGTAATTGAATCTATCATTAAAGAGCGTGAAGAAAACGGTGAGTATAAATCTATTTATGACTATTGTACAAGATTAGATGCTAAGTGCTGCAATAAACGTGTTCTTGAAGGTTTAATTAAGGCAGGTGCATTTTCTAATATTGAAAAAAGCCGCAAACAGTTAATGGATAACCTTGAATATATAATAGCGACTGCTGCAAAAGAGGCTAAGGAAAAAGAATTAGGTCAGGTAAGCTTATTTGCAGGATTACAGGATAATGCGGATTTTGCGGGTTCTCAATTCCAGCTTGCAGGAAGCGATGAAGAGTATGACCAGCGTCAAATCCAATTGTTTGAAAAAGAATTTCTCGGATTTTACGTAACAAGCCACCCGCTTTCTACTATTAGAGATAAACTGCCGTTCTTAATGACTCATAAAATTTCGGAAATTGCAGAAACTCCTAACGATAAATATGTCACAATCTGTGGTCTGGTTACTGCAGTAAAACAAATCCCGACAAAGAAAGATCCGACTAAATTCATAAGATTTTCCACTATAGAAGATTTGACCGGCAAAATTGACACAATATGTTTTAACGGCAAAATAGCTGAATTCGGCGATATGCTGCAGTCAGAACAAAGAGTTATAGTTTCTGGGCGCGTGAACAGACGTTCGGATGAAGAAGCGCCGAGCATTATTGTAGAAAACGTAAAAACAGTTGATAATTCAAATATATTCACAATTGAACTCAAGGATGAGTTTAAATATGAAGAATTGGTACTGTTAAAAGAAATGTTATGTTCTTCAAAAGGTTCTGATCCTGTTATGATTAAGCTTGACGATCCTGTCGGGGCTGTGAAAATTCTTTGTTCTTCTATATTCTGGGTTAATTCTACAAACGACCTTGTTAATAAACTTAAAAGACAATTTTCGGATAGATTGGAAATTACCGTCAAATCTCTTGACAGCAATGTAAATTAAATGAGATAATTAATGTATGTTTAAATATTACGGGAAGCTTACACCATATCTGTTTTTAATACCGGCGGGAGTGGTTTTAATCATATTCTTTTTTATCCCGTTTTTCCAAACAATATTATTGAGTTTTCAGGATTATTCAAATAGTATCTATAATCCTGATATGGTTGGGCTTAATAACTATATTGCTTTATTTAAAAATCCGATTTTTTATAAAGTTTTATGGAATACTTTTATTTATTTAATAGTTGCGGTTCCTATACTCGCAACAGTTCCTCTTATACTAGCGATACTAATCAATCAACAAATCAGATTTACCAATTTGTACAAAATTTTAATTTATCTGCCTGTAATTGTTTCAATAGTTGTTGCGGCTATTGCTTTTAAGTGGCTGTATGCAGATCAGGGAATTTTAAATTATATAGTCACAAGTCTGGGATTAGATAGTATAGGATGGTTAACAGATCCTGATTTTGCATTATACTCTGTTATAATAGTTACTATCTGGAAAGGGATAGGTTATTATATGATAATCTATCTTGCTGCATTGATGAGTGTGCCAAAAGAACTTTATGAAGCCTGCGACATTGATGGCGCCAATTTTATAACCAAGCATCTGACAGTTACAATCCCGCATATAATGCCGACTATTGCTCTCGTCACAACAATCAGTTCAATTTCAGCAATGAAAGTGTTTGCAGAAATTTATGTTATGACAAAGGGCGGACCTCTCAATTCCAGCAAAACAATAGTTTATTATATTTATGAACGCGCGTTTGAAAATCTTGATTTAGGGTTTGCATCAGCAATGGCGGTTGTGCTTTTGGTAATCGTTATGGCATTCTCGTTCATTAATATTTTCTGCTTTGAAAGGAATAAGTATCAGATATGATAAAAAATATTTTAAAGAAATTTTCAATTCATTTTATATTGATAATATCTTCATTATTGTCAATATTTCCCTTTATCTGGCTTATTTCAACCTCCTTAAAAGGCAATGCCGAAAATATATTTGCATACCCGCCGCAGATAATCCCGACGGACTTTACATGGGCAAATTATACAGGAGTATGGAAACGGGTAGACTTTATTGGTTACTTTGTAAACAGTATGATAGTTGCCGGCGGTACGGTGTTTCTTAATTTATTATTATCGGCTCTCGCAGGATATCCTCTTGCCAGAATGGAATTTAAAGGAAAGAAAATTGCATTTTTTGCTATACTTGCGACTATAATGATACCGTTTCAGGCAATAATGCTTCCTGTATATTTGATAACAATTAAACTTCATCTGATGGATAGTGTGAATAATTTTGCCGGTTTTATGGGATTAATTATGCCGTTTGCCGTTAACGCTTTCGGAATATTTTTGATGAGGCAGGCATTTTTAGGAATCCCGAGGGAAATGGAAGAGGCGGCTATTGTTGACGGATGTAATGTTTTACAGTTATTTTTTAAGATACTTCTTCCTATGGTTAAGCCATCGCTTGCCGTACTTGCGATATTTACGTTTATTGGTTCCTGGGGAGAGTTTTTGTGGCCGAGCATTGTATTGACCAAAGAAGCAATGTACACTCTGCCTGTTGGTATAAACAATCTGCAGGGAATGTTTAGTTCAAATTGGCGTTATATTGCAGCCGGTTCAATACTTTCTACTATTCCGATAATTATTTTCTTTCTGGCATTACAACGATATTTTATTTCAGGAGAAAACGAGGGGGCAGTGAAAGGATAATAAAAATTGAAATGTTATTTGAGCAACAGGCGAACTCTTTGCTTTGCTCTAGCTGACTACCTCAAATAACGTCTCTGCATATTACATTAAAACTACTTATTTTAAATCTTTCATATCCTCAATTTCTTCAAGGAATATTTTTTTAGAGCCGCAGGTTTTGAAGTTTTTCATAATAGCTTTATCGAGAGCTGCAGTAGCAACAATTTTGCCGTTAACGTAGGTGACAGGCATTTTTTCTTCATTTTCTCTGTCTAATTCTTCAATATAGCGCTTACCGTCAGTATTTGCAAGAATTGTTCTGGTCACATCATTCATAACATCAAAAATATAGCGCTGCCTGTTGGACATTCCGTCACCTGTTGTAATAAGACTTGTTGCTTTTTGCATTTCAGCAAGTGATTCTTTATAGTAGCGTAAATGTCTCAAAAGAATTGCAAGATTATAATGTGCTTCATAATTCATTGGAGCAAGTTCAATCGCCCTGCAGTAGTTTAATCCTGCTTCATTGTAATCACCGTACAGGTGCTGTGCAAGCGCAAGATTATAACGTGCATCATAATCTTTTTTCAAAATTTTAACCGCATGCTTATAAGCATCTATAGCACTTTCCAGATATTTACGCTGTGCAGCCAGATCATCATTAACCTGATATATAGATTTTTGTCTGTAAGCAATGCCCATATTATACCAGGCTCTGCCGCGGTTAACTTTGGTAGAAAGCTTGTTGCTGTAAATAAACGGGATATATAAAAGCCAGCGTTTGATACTAATAATTTGTTTATACTGCTCAATAGCGCCGTCAAAATCGCCGAGTTTTTCCGCAGAAACAATCCCGTAATTCATGCGTGCCATAACGTATTTCGGGTTGTACTCAATAGCTTTTTCATAAGCATCGACCGCAGAAAAATAATCTTCATATACAATATAAATATTACCGAGATTATACCACGCACCATAATGTTCAGGATAAAGTTTCAGCCCTTTGTTGTATAAATCAATTGCTTTTTGAACTTTGCCTTTGCGTAAAGCTTTGTCGCCTTTGTAGACGCAGTACATTCCTTTGACTTTATTAATCTGGCGGTTTGTCCAGTCCGGAAATACAAACACAGCACAGCATACAAAAGCTACAACAAGAATAAATGAAATTATTGATATAATTTTACGCAATGCTAAACCTCTTTATGATAATAATATCATACCTGCCGGAAGCTTATCAGGCAACTATATTGCGATAAATTAAGTGAAATAATTATTAAGAATTGTTAAGGAAAATAATCTTTATAAGCAATTTAATGACGAAAAAAGTTTTTATATAAGTAAGGTAGGTAGAAAATCAATTATTGGAGGTTAGGTTATGACTGTTAGTGCTGTATCCAGTGTTCCAAGAGAAGCATACAATCCTTTTACAGCAAGTTCATCAGGAGGTCATACTGGGCATTCAGCTCATTCAATCTGGGAAATGGAAGTGCCGTACAATATGTCCGGATTTGGTTTTGGCTTAGGCGGCGGACACGAATTTGATTCTTTCGGGTTTATGGGAATGCCAAGCTTTATGGGCGGATTCGGAGCTTTTCCAATGTTCGGAGGCATGGGTGGAAATTACCAGAACTACTGGGATATGATGAATGAATACAATCAGGCATTCACAAATAACCAGATTAAAAATAATGAACGTCAAAGAAATACAGAGCTGCAATATAACGCTCCTTACGAAGCAGTTAAGTTAAAAATGAGCGAACTCAGAGAAAAAGTTCAAACTAATAACCAGGATCAAATTCTCGGTGCATATAATGAATTTAAAGAGGCAGTAAAAGCAATGTACGGCGGAAGCGATGAACAGGTTTCAGCACGTGCAAGAACAATATATGAGCAAGCTTATGATGTCCCTTTGACAGAAGATATTAGAAATAACGGAAACGGGTCTTTCTATCAAGCATTCTTGCAAAGTACATCAGGCGGAATCGGTGTGGATGATACATCTGCTGAATACAATGTATCTCAGATAACAGGACAGCCGACAGGCAGAGCACAAAGAGATAAGAAAATTGCAGGTCACGCAATGGGCGGTACAATTCCTGGTGGAGTATTCGGCTCTATCGGCGGCGCCATACTGGGAAAACTCTGTAAATCTAAATGCAAACCGTTTGGAATAGCAGGTGCAATAATCGGTGCTGTAGCAGGTTCTGTTTATGCTGCAGAAGTCGGTTCTAAAAAATATAAATAATAAATTGTGTGTGTAAATCGTGTGAAATGTGTGTGTATGGAATGTAAGAAAAAAGGCTGATAACATATCAGCCTTTTCTATTTTGTTTTTTGGAAAACAGCTGGAGAAACTTTTTAATAAATAATTAAAAATAAATTAATAAACGCGGGAGAGTAAAATTTTTGGGTTAAAATATAATTATGGTTAGATAATAAAAGGAAAAGAAACATGTGGGATTACTCCGAAACAGTAATGGATCACTACAGAAACCCCAGAAATGTCGGCAAACTAGATGATGCTGATGCAATAGGGATTGCAGGTTCACTAACCTGCGGTGATCAGTTGAAAATATATTTAAAAATAAAAGACGGTATAGTAACAGATGCTAAATTTCAGACTTTCGGCTGCGGTTCTGCAGTTGCAAGCTCAAGCATTCTTACAGAGATGATTATCGGCAAAACCGTAGATGAAGTAAAAAAAATAACTAACAAAGATATCGCAGACAAGCTCGGCGGACTTCCTCCCGAAAAAATGCACTGCTCTGTTATGGGCTATGAAGCTCTTGAGGATGCACTGAAAAATTACGGTCACGATGATATGACTGATTTGGATGATTTGAGGGAAGAACCTGTCAGAGAAAAAATTGTCTGCACCTGCTTCAATGTAACTGAAAATTTAATCTGGGACGCTATCAAACAAAACGGACTCAAAACAGTTGAAGAAATTACAAATTATACAAAAGCCGGAGGTGCTTGCGGAAAATGTAAAGCATTAATTCAGGATATAATTGATACATATTATCATAAAGAAGAGAAGCCTGTACAATTGACCGCAGCACAAAAGATTATCAGAATAAATAACATTATCGAAAAAACTATATCTCCGGAACTTCAAAAAGACGGCGGGGATATAACACTTGTCGATATTGACGGTAATAAAGTTATGGTAAAACTACGCGGTAAATGTTTAGGCTGCAAAAATTCTATTCACACTCTTAAATCCTTTGTTGAAACAACATTAAAGGATACTGTTGATAAAAATATTGAAGTTGTAGAGGTGGAATAATATGGAGAAAAAACTTATATATCTTGACAACAATGCAACTACCAGAGTTGATGATAAAGTTTTTGATGCTATGCTTCCGTATTTTAAAGAAGAATACGGAAATCCGTCCAGCATTTATGAGTTTGCCAAAAAAGCAAACCATGCAGTAAAAGAAGCCCGCGGTCAAATTAAAGATTTTCTTAACGCTGAAAACGAAAAAGAAATCATTTTCACTTCCTGCGGCTCAGAAAGTGCTAATACTGCAATAAAAGGAGTGCTGGAAGTTAATAAAAATAAACGGCATATTATAACAACAAAAGTTGAACACCCCTGTGTACTTAATCTGTACAATACACTTGAAAAACAGGGCTACAATGTTGATTACATTGACGTAAATTCTAACGGTGAATTAAATCTTGAACAGTTAGAAGCCGCTATTAATTATGATACTGCACTTGTATCAGTTATGTATGCAAACAATGAGACAGGTGTAATTTATCCTATTCAAAAGATTTCTGAAATTATTAAATCAAAAAATAAAGAAACAAAATTCTTTGTCGACGCAGTACAGGCAGCAGGAAAAATTCCTATTGACGTGCAGACTCTAGGTGTTGATATGCTTGGAATTTCCGGTCATAAATTCCATGCGCCTAAAGGTGTCGGTGCTTTGTATGTAAATTCAAAAACAATGATAACTCCGCTCATTGTCGGCGGACATCAGGAACGCGGCAAACGTGCAGGTACCGAAAATGTTCCGTATATTGTAGGGCTCGGACGTGCTGCTATGGAAGCTCAGGATAATCTCAAATATGAAATGACGGAAGTAAAACGCCTCAGAGATAAACTTGAAGCAAATATTCTAAAAAATATTTTTAATTCACGTCTGAATACAAGCGTTACAAACAGAGTTCCAAACACTGCAAATATAGGTTTTGAATATATTGAAGGTGAGTTAATTCTGCTTCACCTCAGTGATTTAGGTATATGTGCAAGTTCAGGAAGTGCCTGCACATCAGGTTCTTTAGAACCAAGCCATGTATTACGTGCAATGAACGTACCTTTCACTTCTATTCATGGAAGCATAAGATTTTCTCTCAGCAAATATACAACTGAAGATGAAATTGATTATGTGTGTGAAGTGCTCCCCGGTATTATAGATAAACTGCGTAATTTGTCACCGTTTCAGGATGAGCTTGAAGCGCTAAAGAATTTAAAAGCTGTAGTTCGCAGTTAAACTTTATGCTTATAAAAAATAAATTATAAGCACAAAGTCCTACTGATTTATACCTAAATTACAATAAAATTAAATAACAATTCCGTAGAATAGCTTTTAGTAATATTCAAATTTATTCTAAAGCTAAGGAGTTGTTATGAAGAAAATAATTGTAATATCTGCTATTATACTTTGCTTTAATATAACTGGCGTTAATGCGCAAAACACCACACTGGATAAAATCGAAAATACTCTCTACGGATTTCAATATGAAAGCCAGAGTGACACTGAACGATTAGCCAGAATAGAAGAAAGTGTATACGGACAGGTTAATAGCGGTTCCAATGCACAGAGAATTGCAAAATTAGAAAAAGACCTTGCTGCAAATCTTATGGGGCAGGAGATTGCCCCTGTAGAAGATACTTTCGCGGAACAGGATGAAACCGAAGAAATGATTGCAAAAGGTGCTAATATAAATTATCCTGCCGTAAATGAACTTGAACAGCATGTATTTAAACAGGAATTCCGTGATAAAGACCTTAAAGAACGTCTTGCTGCGCTTGAACAAAAAACTTTTGGAAAAACATACTCAGATGATTTCAGTACGCGCGTCGACAGATTGAAAGCAGAAATCAAGCCGCGTTCATTAATGGATAATGCAATTGCACAATCGTCAAATGACTATTATGACGAAGAAGTTGTACATCTGGATGAAAATTACCGTTTATCTGAATATAATCCGCCATCACAATTTAGTTACGAAGATTATAACTCTCGCAACCATACATTCCCGTTTGCGAATAAGAACAGAACAATGAATCTTTCTGCGATGGAAAATGCGGTCCTAAGCCGTTCGTTCCCGAACGACAGCACTGAGACAAGGCTTTCAAGACTTGAATCACAGATGTTCGGGACAATATTCAGCGATGATGAACAGGAAGAGCGTATAAAAAGACTCTCAAGCGCTTATAAGGCCCAGAAGACTGCAACACGCTATGATTCCAACAGATTTTCTCAAAATATGGCAACCGCAATGCAAATTGGTACAATTCTTTTGATGGTACTGGCATGTATACTCTAAGGCTGCAAATATACAAATACTGGTTGAATGGTAATATTCAACCAGTATTAATTCGATTTTATATTGATTAGAAACTGAAAAGTTTTCTAAGATTATCTTTTACACCTTCAAATTGTTCTTTTACATCATCAATGATAACATCTTTTGTTTCATTCAATTGATTTTTAACATCAACGGCAGTCTGTTTCACATCAACTACATTTAAAGCTGATGTGTCCCCCTGTGCGAGCCATTTGAAAGATTTTACTGATGACGGACTGTCGACACCGCCGTTAAATTCAACTTTAAAATCTTTGTAATCAGAACTTTCAAGAGTTAATGGCGGTATGTAAGCAACATTTTCTGTTTCAGGGTTTGTTGTCATTGCTCTGATAATTGAAGACGTCAGCATTCCAAATTTAGGCAAATATGAGGTTATTTTATCAACAGAAAGCTCTCCGAGTGGTCCGAGCAATGTGACAACCTCTGATGCAAGGCGTCCCAGAATTATGACATTAGTAGTGGCGTTTAAAAGATTATAACGACCTGTAACATAATAAGATGTATAAGGACCGCTTACTTTTATTGAAGAAATATCAGCCCAGCCGTTTTTAAATGCCATCTCGCCGGTTATAGACTCAAAATCCGCAGTTTTGCGTAAAGTTTCATTGTTCAATACGGATGAAACAGCACCTGATAAAATTTTATTTGAATTAATGTTTTGAGCCCCGATAAATGAATCGAAACGGCCTATATTGCCGAAAGTACCGCTCCCGACATTAAATGTTAGGTTACCTGTCAATGAACTCATCATTTTTTCAAAATCAAGTGCATACAGCCCTAATTTTGCATTAAAATTCAATTTGCCGTTCAACGCATTTTTAATACCTGCCGCACCTTGAATTGCCGTTTCAGCATCCATATTTTTGCCAGTGATATTTAAAGCTGTTTTTGCAGTGGAAATACCGTATGCAAGTGAACCTGAAATGGTACCTCCGAAAGAATCTCCTGTAATATTTTTAAGATAAAATACATCATAATCTTTCAGTCCGAAATCAGCTGCCAGATTTTCTGCAACAATACCGCCTGATTGGAGTTTTTTCATTGTTCCGTAGCCGGTAAGTACAGGACCGTTAACATCGGCAACAAGATTTTCTGCAGAAAAATCCATATCAGGAATTTTTATTGCAGGTATAATTACATCGCCTTTTAATACCGGAGCAGATATTGAACCTGTTACAGCTAAATCTCCCCTGACACTCAATTCGGAATTAGCCACCCCCGGAATATTTGATGTAATCATCTTTGGCAAAAGAAGATTCAAATTCAATTTCGGATTTGAAGAGAGATGGTTAATATTTCCGGAAAGTGATAATACAGGATTGCTAAAACTATCAGCGAACACCCCTGTTTCCAAAAATTTCAAACTGTCAGATGAAATTCTCATAAGAGAATTGATAACTGTTTTTTTATTTTTTAAAGCATCAATATCGAGAATTGATATGTAATTTTGAGTATCAGCCGTTAATTTAAGACTAATATCCTGTACTTTTGAATTGCCGACAACAAGAAGCGATAGCGGAATATTACCAGCTGCCGGAATACTATTCCTCATTTCAGCAGGGAAAAACTTTTTCACATCAGCAGCCAGTATATTACCGTTTCCTGTAATATTCATAGCAAGTTTATCGGTCATATAATCAGTTATTGTGCCTGAAAAATTCATTGATGAATTATTTAACAGAAGATATGTAGTTAAAATATTTATATTATCTTCATCAATTTCGATTTTAGAATCGCTCATGCTGAGGACTGCCATTGGGTTGACAACTCTTAAGCCGATTATATTCAAGAGCCCTTCAAATGAAGTTCCGTCGGACAAAAGAGAAAGATTTATTTTAGGAAGTTCCAGTGTTGTTGCTGACGGAACATTCTTAACAACAAGATTATTGAGGTTAACATCAATAACAGGTAAGAGTTTATTTAGTTTACCGCCCAACGAAGCATCTATAGATACAGTACCGCTTTTTATATCATTATCTTTTAAAATATTTGCCTGCCCTGCAAGTGCTACCAGAGATTTAAACATAATATCCGACGTTAAAAGGTGCAAATCAACAGAAGAATCCGTTTTTATTGTTCCATAAATTTTTAACGGATTACCTGCAACGCTGAATCCTGCATTTTTCAGGTTGAACATACTATTTGAAAAATCAACATCTGCAAATATATTATCAATTGAAATGTTATACGGTTTGAATTTTAAATAAGACTGTTCTTCTTCCGGAATAGTCAAATAACCGTCAGAAGCAACCGACTTTAAGTCTGATTTCAATCTAAAGTCAGCCTTTAAACTTCCTTTTGCGGCAATAGTATCAAACTCTTGCACCCCGAATGATTTCATAAAGTAATTAACCATAGAAAGTAAGTGTGCAAAATTTAAATCAGACTTACAGGATAAATCAATAAAAGGTTTCCTCCCATGATTAATATTACCGTTCAAGGCTGTTTTTTCTTCCTGCCCCGTGTATAATTCAGAATCAACAGAAATATCCTTATCTTTAAATGCTAAATATAAATGTCCTTTCGGAAGCATATTACGACCGGTTGAAAAAGAGAAATCTCTTATATCAAAAATACCGTTCAAGATTATATTGTCAGTAGTACCTGTAATTTTTAAATTAGTAACAAGTCCGCCGGACAGATGTAGCTTTGCAAGTCCGTCCAGAATTGTCACAATATTAAACGCAGGCGTCGTGGGTGTGCTGCTGGAAACAATAGCAGTATCTGTCTCAGGCACTGTGTTCAACATATCATTTAAATCAATATCAGGCATGACTTTGTTAAACAAATTAATATCATAAGTAATTTGTTTTCTGTCTAAAAAGCGCATCTCGCCCTTTGCGAGGAGTTTAATCTTTTTGTTAAGAATAAAATCTTTTATAACAAAATCTTCACCATCAATAAGACTTTCTTTAGAATTTTCTGTATTAACAATTTTTATCTGGTATTCATCAACTCTAATGTCAGGCAAATGGTTTGAAAGTTTCCAGCCTGCGAGCATATCAGTTCCTGAAGAGGACGGCTCTTCTGAAGTATTATTATTTGTAATAGAGGCAATATAGTCTTCAAGTTGAAATTTACCGCTGCCGTCTACATTAAACGTAACAGACAAATTGTCGGCTGAAATAACATCCAGTTCAATATGCTTAATGATAAGAGGAAGCAATGAAATTTTTAATTTAACATCATCAGCGGAAACAAGTTCATCTCCTGATGGAAGTTTTACGTTTATATATCCGGCTTTTATACCGGCAGTAAGTTTTGGCGTAGTAACGATGCCAATTTTTTTCAATGAAACATCAAGACCTGCCGCATCTTTTGCAATAGCAGAAATTGTGTCACAGTAACGGTTGATAAAAGGGTTTACCACAAAAGGTAAAGCCAAAAATAATATATATATACAACCGATTACAGAGCCTAAAATAATCGAAACTTTTTTAATAAAAGCCTTTTTATCTATATTCATATCACACATCCTCTATTAACTGATAGTATTTTACCATAAATAACAAGTTATGTTAAGTAAGGCGTTCCGGATAATAATTCCATTTAATATTTTCATTTTTCCTGAACCACGTGAGCTGACGTTTTGCATACCGTCTTGTATTTTGTTTAAGTAAGTCAAGTGCTTCCTGCAAAGTCAAATTACCGTCAAGATATGAGATAATTTCCTGATAACCTATTGTATACAACAAATTATTAATCCGTCCATGCTTTTTCAGCAATTTTTTTGTTTCTTCTATAAGTCCTGCTTCAATCATTAAATCAACACGCTTATTTATACGGTCGTACAGAATATCTCTGGGATAATTGCACCCCAGCCATTCAACATCAAATTCCGATTCTGCAACTCCTCTGGAATCACTTATTTTTTTACCGGTAGACTTGATAATTTCTATATGCCTTATTAATTTTTTCTTATCGTTTGCATAAATTTTACCGGCAGCATCTTCGTCCAGTTCTCTTAAAATACTGTGCAGTTCCTCGCTGTTCAACTTTTGCAGTTCTGCCCTAAGCTCGTAATTTGGAGGTACTTGCGGCAAATTGTAGCTTTCCAGCAAAATTCTGAAGTATAATCCTGTCCCGCCGACCATTATAGGAGTTTTGCCACGCGAGATAATATCATAAATACATTTTTTTGCCTCATCAACATATACCCCCGCAGAATACTCGACCTCTGGCTCTACAATATCTATCATATAGTGGGGAATATTTCCGCGTTCTTCTAATGTTGGTTTTGCGGTTCCGATATCAAGCCCTTTGTAAACAAGTCTGGAATCTGCAGATATAATTTCGCCGCCGTTTTTTTGTGCAAGCTCAATTGCAAATGCAGTCTTGCCAGAAGCTGTCGGACCCACTACCGCAATTACTTTATTCTTTATTTTCGCAGCAGAATTCACGCTCATAATAAAGAAATACTAGCACAACCAGATAGACAATAAAATAGAAATATACAAGCATCATCAAAAAATAAGATATCGGATTAAGAATAGCAAATGTATTCAGAAACGATAGCACGAAATTTAAACATGATATATATATAAACAATTTCAGTGAATTGAATAATTTTATAAAGACTTTCTTAATTGACTTAAAAAGAGCAGTGAACGGATTTTTATCAGAAAAAAGAATTTCCGGTGCCCAGAGCATTAAAACAAATGAAAATACTGCATTAGAAAGAAAAATTAATAAACTCCACTGGCTTAACTTCAATAGTTGTTCCGGAGAAAGTCCGTCAATAAAAGCACCGAGTTCCTGAATAGATGCTATAGGCTCTTTCATCTGCGAAGCATCCAGATTAAGTCCGCCTATCACAGATTGCCCTATATTATAGACAACTCCGCCCCACAGGATTAATATAACAACAAAAAGAACTATAAAACCGAGGAACGGCAGGAAATATCCGCCAATTCCTGCCGGAATATCTTTCATAAGATTGAAAGATGCTCTTGCCTGATCTTCATCAAGAATATAAACGGACTTTGAATTCTCAACTGCACGTTTCACCATAAAAAACCATGCAGCCAGAAATGCACCGAACATTACCCATAAGGTGAACATCGACAACAACATTTCAGGCAAAGTGTCCACTGTATTCTTTGAAAATCCAAGATACATACTGACTATTACCATAAACAAAACAAGCGGCGTCGCCAGTATAATATTATAATAAGTAATCCCGAAAGAATCTTTAAATAATTTTATCATAATTTAAGTTATACCTCATTTAACGGAAAATTTTAATAACTGATTTACTTAACGATTTCAACCTGTTTTTTAGAGAGTTGATTTTTACGTTTTCTGCGGCGCATCAAGTCAACAAATGCTTCCAATCGTGTTAAGTATCCGGCTTTACCTGTCTGTTCATCCATAATAAGCGGCAAAATCGGAATATCGCAATTCTCTCTCATTGCAGGAAAAATATTTTGTGACATAATTTCCGGCATGCATGTAAACGGACTTATGTGAATAATTCCGTCAATTCCTCTTTCATTTGCATACGCAACATCAGAAACGCATTCAAGTGCGTCCCCGCCGATATCACGGCTCAGATAAGGTTTCGCCATACGGAAAGCTCTTTGCAGGTGAGTTTCACCTTTTCTGAAAATTTTCGGAATGATAGCATCTTTTAAAAATCCGCTTACCGTCAGACTCTTTCTTGTTTCAACGCCCATCTTGGCAAGTTCTTTTGCAAGGTTCTGATTGGAAAAACTGTCGCAAACCAGATAGATTTCACCTGTAATATCCACATGTAGAATTTCACGTTTAGTGTCAATTTCAGTTTTTGCCATTTCTTCGTAAGCAGCCTTTTGTGCTTTCAAAAGTTTTTTAGTTGTATTTGCTTCATCAATAAGTTTCAGAGCTTTCAGAAAATGTTTTTCAGCTTCGCCTGAATGAACTTCACGAGCACTGTAATATGCAAGTTTGCGTTCAAGTTCATCACATATAAATACTTTTCTGATAGCAATGAGTATTGCTCGCAGGAATAAAACGGGGTCATTTTTCCCGCTGATTTTTTTCAGAAAATCATACATTCCCTTAATTCCGTCGTATAGCGTAAGTTCTATATAATTAGCGTGATATCCCATATCATCCAGTGCATTTTTAATACAATTACCGTATTCACCGAGTCGACAGCATCCCGGTGAAGATATCATTGCAACATAATCAGCGCCGCCCTCAATTGCCTCTATAAAATTACCGAGAATAAGTTTATAAGGGAGGCAAATAGCTTCCGGCGAATATTTTGTACCTAAAGATAATGTTTTTTTGCTGGTATATGGCGGTATAAAAGCCTCACATCCTACTTTTCTGAGCGCTGCTGCCCAGGCTATATATATAATTCCCATATGCGGGAATGCTACTTTTATTTTCTTTTTTTCTTCTGTCATGGTTTAAGGTCTTTCTTTCTATTCGTTAAATTTCAAATCAGGGTGTCTTGCGGCAAGAGTTTCATCAACACGTTTAACCGGCGTGTTATGAGGTGCGGAAATTAATTTTTCAGGATTAAGTTCTGCCTCTTTTGCTATTTTTAACATAACATCTACAAACTCGTCGAGTTTTTCTTTTGTTTCCGACTCCGTAGGTTCAATCATTATGGCTTCATGAACAATTAGCGGGAAATAAACTGTAGGCGGATGGGTATTTTCATCCATAAGGCTCTTTGCGATATTCAATGTAGATACACCGAATTGTTTTTGTTTATCGCCTGATAAAACAAATTCATGCATACAAGGTACATCATAAGGTAATTCAAATGCATTTTTGAGTTTTTCTTTAAGGTAATTTGCATTTAAAACGGCATTTTCACTGGCTTCTTTGAGGTTTTTACCCATCATAAGAATATATGCATAGGCTCTCACAAGTACTCCGAAGTTTCCGTAAAAACTTCTTACCGCACCGATAGAGTGTTTAATATTATAGTTTCTGAAATATTTTTCGCCGTCAAAATCAATTACCGGAGACGGGAGAAAATTTTTCAATTTTTCAACAACACAAACAGGGCCTGCACCGGGACCGCCGCCGCCATGCGGTGTTGAAAACGTCTTATGCAGATTTAAATGGACAACATCAAATCCCATAAGTTTAGGGTTTGTGTACCCCATAACCGCATTAAAGTTTGCACCGTCGTAGTAAAGCAGAGAACCGTTATCATGCATTAATTTTGATATTTCGAGGACATTTTCTTCATAAATACCGAGAGTATTAGGATTTGTGAGCATAATTGCGGCGACATCTTCGTCAAGCACGGCCTTTAACGCATCTATATCAACCTGTCCTTTATTATTTGAGGTAATTTGTACAATATCAAAGTCACAAATTTTAGCACTTGCAGGATTTGTACCATGTGCAGAGTCAGGTATAATGACTTTTTTTCTTTTTTCTCCTATAGATTCAAAATAAGCCTTTATAATCATCATGCCGGTAAGCTCACCATGTGCTCCGGCAGCCGGCTGGAGCGTAACAGCATCCATTCCGGTTAAAACTTTTAAAGATTCCTGAAGTTTATACATTAATTCAAGTGCACCCTGAGCATCTTCATCGCATGTTAGAGGATGCAGAGAAGCAAAGCCCTCTAAAGTTGCAAGCAGCTCATTAACTTTAGGATTATATTTCATTGTGCATGAACCGAGGGGATAAAAGCCTTTTTCAATACAAAAATTTTTGTCAGAAAGTTCTTTATAATGTCTTAAAACTTCCAGTTCTCCAAGCTGAGGGAGTCCGATATCTCCGGAACGGAGAAACGATGAGTCAAGAAAATCTGCGTTACAAGGCATATCTGTTAACGTAATACCGTCAACGTTATTACTTTTTTCAAAAATAGTTTTCATTCTTATATTATCCCCTGTCTTGCCAGTTCTTTTTTAATTTTATCCAGTCCGGACTGAATAATACGTGAAATCCGCGACTGTGAAATGTTAAATTCTTCAGAGATTTCTCTAAGTTTTTTTTCTTTGAAGAACTTATACTCAATCAGTTCACGCTCTCTTTGAGGTAATTTTTTCATTGCAAGAAGAATTTCATGTTTCAATTCCAGAAATTCTATTGATTCTTCCGGAGTTTTTTCTTCCGCCTTAATCTGGGTTGGAACATCAGCCTCCTGCATTTCGTCAATAGATAGAATAGTTTTATAAACTTCTACCCGTAAATTGTCATCCTGTTCATCTCCGGTAAATTGTTGTTTTTTATTTTTCAGACTGTACCATTTGTAACGGCGTCTGACCTCATTGCGGATTGCCCATTTAATAGCCGTTGAAAGATATGTATTATTAAATTTATCCGGCGAGTTATTTTTGAACAAAATATAAAGAGTATGGTTTCCTATATTAACCAGTTCAGGCAATTCTACCAGATGAGAAACCGAAAACTTCTGATACTCAACCTTTGCGATAGTTTCAACTAAATCTTTATATTCCCTTAAATTAACCTTTTGATAAGCCGGCATGATTATATTTGTTTACCTTATAAAAGAAAATTACCTCACCTACATCATAACAAAAAAAAATATAGAATACCAGACAATGTAATTTCTCTTAACATAAGTTATAGATAGGAAGAAAAGGAGATTAAAAAATGAAAGTTTTATTCTGTACAGACGGCTCTAAAACCAGCTTTAATGCGCTTGAAAATTTTTCAAAATGGCACAGGGCTGCCAGTGTTGATATAATTTGTGTAATAGATTGGAGTTTTCTGCCTGATGAAGTTTATATAGAAGAAAGCGGTTTTGCAAATTCATGTGCCAATGTTGCATGCAGCATTATAGAAAAAGCTAAAAACGAAATAACCGAATTAGGCATGAATTTGGATGAAGCATACAGGGTATGCGGAAGTGCATCTGACAGTATAGCTGAACAACTTGATTCAAAGAATTATGACCTTGTACTTATGGGCTCGCATGGTAAAAAAGGGCTGCAAAGATGGCTGGGCTCAGTCTCCAGAGAAATTATAATAAACACCCAAACCTCAGGATATGTTTCAAAAGAAAATAATAACGCTCAAAAAATTCTATTCACAACGGATGGCAGCGAGCAGGCTTTGCATGCGATAAAAAAGACTATTAACAGTTTTAATTTTGAAAATAAGGAAATTCATCTGTGTACGGTGAATGAAGACCCTGATTTATTATTTCTTGAGGGAAGCCTTGATGCAAACTGGCTATTGGAAATTCAAAAACGTCAGAAAATGTTTGCACTCAAAACCTTAAAGGAAGCAGAGTTACTAATACAGGAAAGCGGACTCACCATAGCAGGGAAAAGTGTTTTGAGCGGACAGCCGGCTCAGGCAATAATTGACTATTCTTCAAAAGAAAATATAGATTTAATTGTCCTTGGAGGAAGATTAAAGGCAAAACATACATTTTTACGTAATTCGGTCAATGAAAGAATTCTTGAGAATACAAAATCAGACGTGATGATTATAAAATCTCAGTCAGAAAATATTGAGTAATATATTTTTTATAATCTTTTACATCAAAAAATCCAACAGCAAATTCAGCAGATACAATGCCGTTCAACTGTGCGTCAGGAACTTCTATAGGGGGTCCTGCCGGTGTTGAGCGGGAAGAATTGTGCGGATTTGAAATTACGCCGACACTTCTGAGTAGTGTAATCAATATGGAATTACCCGATATTTCGTATTCAGTCAGCCCTTTTGTTATGATACCGACTCCCTGCGCGGAAACAAATCTTTGCATAGGTGCAGTATTTGTTTTTGCTTCAATCCCGCGTGTTTCCGGCAAATGCTCTCTTATATTGTAATCAGGATTAAAATCACGCTCAATAAGTTCATTCATATCCTCGGAAAGAGTTTTATATAACGGCTCGGGCAAATTAAATTTAACCTGCCATATATGATTTTTTAGTTCATTATCCCATTTTGCACTAAATCTTAAAAACTCTTCACCCTTATTGTGCCAGATAAGTATATCGAAAAAGTCGGTCTTTAATACCCATTCTTCTCTGATGACACCGGAGGTATAAGTTAATGTTTCCAGTTTGGCGAACTCGCCTTTATCCTCTCTCTCCGGTCCAAAATTGTAGGTATCACCGTTATCAATATATCTAACAAATTCAACAGAAAGATTCTCTGAAATATATAGTTTGTTTTCTTTTATATAAAGATTAAAATTAATATCAGATACACAGGCTCCGCTATGTTTTAAGAGTCTGAATATTTTAGTATAATCTTCAGTTACCGGAATACGCTGTGTGTCGTACAAAATTCTGTCATCAAAACCGTTTCTGCAGCCAACAACCTGCTCGCCGTCAGCTTCGTTCAAACTTTCAAATTCAACAACGGGTATTTGTACTCCAAGTATCTCGGCAGTCTTATTCATAAAATCATAAGATGTCATAGACTGCTTAAATTGGATTTCTTTAAGAATTGTTTTTGAGATTTGAATGATTTTTCCATACCTGATTACATTTTCTTTATGCACCAAATCCGTTGAGCAGCCGCAAATTCCATCGTGTGCCTGATTTTTTAAGAGCAATTTATATGCGTATTCTATTACTGCATCATAACCGGCATTAAAATATTTTTGAACCCTATCAGCTGTATCCAGTAAAAATGACGCCTTAACATTGTATTGTTTTAAATTAATCCTTGCTGAATAAGCCCCCGGCAGGATGAAAGTTTTTGAGTTGTCGCGGAGTTCTCCTGAGTATTCGTATTTAAAATTATCTTTGACAGCGTCAAAATAGTCAAAAGGAGAACCAATGATAATTTCATAATCATCAAGCAGTTTATTAACATACTCAATCTGTTCTGATAAATTAGTTTCAACCCCGAGATGGTCAGCCCCGATAGGCAGCAAAAGTACGCCCGAGGATTTTTCTGCAATCATATCAAGATTTTTCTTTAAAAAATCAGCCTTTGCGTGGTTATCAATGGGGGCAGAAAAAATATCCATAAAATATCCGCGCACAAGATTAATTGTATTTATACCGTTAAAAATAAATTCAGAGGGCAAATCACCGCATCCGCGCCATACCATACATTTGTCTATGCCAAAATTTTTAAAAGCTGCGCAGACATTTTTGCTGTGCCCGAAAGTATCTGCAAGATATCCTATAAAATCACTGCAGCCAAAATCCTTTGAGATTTTTAAACCAATCTCAAGATTTTTTTCAAAAACGGTTTTATCCGTTAAAAATTCATCTATAAGACAGTAAAATGGCCCTATAAATAATTTTTTATCCGCAATAAATTTTCTTACAATTTGTTCTTTCTCCGGTCGAATCTTTAAATAATCCAGAAGCGCCACGACCTGACCATCAAAATAAAATGAGGGCAGTGAACCGTTTTCAAGCATCTCTAACACATTATCAAAAACTCTTAAAAGGCGCAGCCTGAAAACTTCAAATTCCCTGTACCATTCTCTGTCCCAGTGTGAATGAACGTATGCAATGACTTTCTTTTTCATAAGAAAAGTTTATCACAGCACAATCATCAATGGCAAAATGTTAAGTACTCCTGCGGAATTGCCCTTTAGGTGAATGCAAAAATGTTACGAGTTACGGAAAATTAAAATGAAAAAGTTGAGGGGAATTTTATGTTTAATTTACTTGTTTTAACCAGAGTGATAATAATAATTGCAATTCTGCTGCACACACCAATCGTATTTGCTGCCGGAAATCATTACAGAGTTACAAACCGCCCGTATAACAGCGTAAGGCAGGTGTCAAAATATGAAAATAAAGCAGGCATGAGAGAATTATCTCGCATGGAAAAAAACATGTTCGGCAGAAGTTTTCAAAATGATTCACAGGCTGAACGGGTATCAAGGCTTGAACGTGAAATGTTCGGCATGAATCAATCAGGCGACTTAAACCGCAGATTTGACAATTTACGTGCCGGTTATCGCGGTTACAGAAACAACGTAAGCCAGTGTCCGCCGCAAATGTATACGCAAACTTACCCTTATTCACACTATAATCCGCAATACGGTTATCAGACACCGATTATTCGAAGCGGAGGAGGTATAAGAGGTGCACTTAATTCACTCGGAAATTTTATGCTTGGCGGAACCCCGACAGGACTCAGCCCGCAAATTAATCCCGCCTACGCTGACTGGTATGATGAAGACTTTGATGATGCTTCAAGCGGGTATTCAAGAGGATTTACAAGCAACAGAGGCTACGGCTACCATAATACAAGGACCGGCGGCAGCACAGGGGTTACAATTCTGGATTAATTGACTTTTTTCTAAAAATCATTAAATGAATATCATACGTTTAGATGGTTGTCACTAAGCTTAAAACAAGGATAATTAGAATAAGAAAGTGTAGTCTAAACAAATGCCTTTTCGATACAGGTTACAAAAAGTTCTGGAATTCAGAATCCGTAAAAAAGAAGAACAACTGATGGTTGTGCAGAAAGCACAGCAGGCAGTCTATATTGCGGAAGAAAATATCAGAAAAAATAATCAGGAAATTCAGGACACAAAAGTTAATATGCGAAAAGCAGACCCAATGATGTATGAGACTTATGATAAATATCTTATATATCTGTATGAAAAGGCCAAAAAGTTAGAAGAAATCAGAATTGAAGCACAGCGAAAACTGGATGAAGAAAAACAAAAACTGGTTAAGCTGGAACAAGCCGTAAAAGTTCTGGAAAAACACAAAGAAAAAAACAGAGAAGCCTATATTGCAGAAGAAAAGGCTGCAGAATTGAAAAAGTATTCGGAACTGGGTGTAACAAGATTTTTTGCACAATCTCAGGAACGACAGGAAGAAGAAGCAAAAGAATTGTTAAAACAACTGGAAGAATTGGAGGGTAACAGTTAAAATGAATATAAGCAGTGCATCATCAACAGCCGTATCAAGCACAGGCAGCACTTCATCAACATCTAAAACATCTTCATCAAAGAGCAGTTCAGCATCGTTCGATGAAGAGTTAAAAAATGCTTCCAAAACAGAAGAAGCTCAGGAAACTGAAAATTCTGCAGAAACTGAAACCGAAAATAAGACTGAAAAAACGGCTCAGGAAGAAAAGACTTCTAAACAGGATGATGCTGATAAGAAAAACGATGATAAAAATAAAGAATCCAATACTTTAAAAGGTGAAGTTACACAGAATGAATTATTGAGTACTGAAGAACTTCTTGCACAAAATATACAGGCAATGTTTAATAACGGAAAAAACACCAATTCTATTCAAAATCAATACCAGAGATTAAATATTGCTAATATAGATGAATTGTCACGCACTCTGACGGCACAGATAGATTACACAAGTATTAATATGGACATGAACGATGCCCTGTTTTTCTCTAATCTTGCACAGAATACCGATATGTCTATGAAAAGTGTTGCAGCTGAAATTCAAAATCTTGCAGAAAATAATGCCCAGCAAGCACAAAAAACAGCCAATGTTTCTGCAACATTGATGAATGCTCTCAATGAAGGATTAAAAACAAATCAGCCATTCAGAATAAATTTTGACAAAGACATTTCCGTCATTATAAAGATAAATAAGGATGGTAGTATTGCTGCGAACTTCATTCCGGGGGACAAGGCAGTTGAAGAGTATTTAAAAATGAATATATCAACATTAAGACAACGTTTTGACGATCAGGAACTTTCCTATAGCGAATTAAGCTATAGCAGCTCAAGACGTGAACAGGAACAGGAAAATAACAAGCGTAAAAATAAGGAGAACAGCCATGAATGATTCATTTATCACGGCACTGAACACTCAAAAAGCAACCCAGAACTGGATGGACGCCATTGCCTACAACATGACAAATGTTTATACGCCGGGTTTTAGAGAAAAGCAGGTAAATTTTAAGACCTTTCTCGGTGGTGCTGTAGCTGATGACTATGACAAAAAACTCAGTCAGGGCAAATCAACTCCGGGTACTTCAAATGACAACTTATTCCTTGAAGGAAAAGGGTTCTTCCTGACAAAAACCCCTGAAGGTAAAAGTGTTTATACAAGATTGGGCGAATTTACATTTGACAAAGACGGAGTCTACAGAGCAAAAAACGGTAATACCGTACAAGGTTACATACTGAATGATAAAGGCGAAATTATGCAGGGAACAAAACCTGTCAGTGCGGATTTATATCAACAAACAGCACTTAAAGGCGGCTCTCTGGATATTCCGACAACAAATATCAAAATGTGGATTGACCCTAATAACGGCAAGTATTTAGGGAAATATGATGATTACGAAATCAAAACTGACGGTACAATTTACGGAAAAGCTGACGGCGGCAAACGAGTAGTTCCTCTGTACAGAATCACAACAAGAAACTTCCACAACGCTGCAGCTCTGTTTGAGATTAAAGAAGGGTACTTTATCGAAACTGAAGAATCCGGCAAACCCGTACTGGGAACGGGTGAAATCCGTTCAGGATTGTTAGAATTGTCAAACGCCGATTTTAAAGGTAACATTTCATACTACCAGATGGCTAAACTTCAAATGGAAATAACCAACAAACTTATTTCTTCAAATAAAGAATTGCTTGAAGAAGCTCTGAGATTGGTAGGGAACTAGGAATTATACAACAGATATTTTAAAGATTAAACTCCATTTTACGCAAGGAACTGTGTATGTACGGTTCCTTTTTGTTTTTTTTAGAAAATTGGACTCCTATGCTTTTAAACAAATAATTTACCATCAAATAATTTTTGTGTTAAAGTTAAAGATATAGAATTAAGATTAGGGGAAAAAACATGTCATTAACAGTATATTTAGGGATAGACGTAGGCTCTGTAACAACAAAACTTGCATTAGTTGATGAAAAAGGAAAATATGTAGACAGTTACATGCTCCGTACGGCAGGTAAACCTGTAATGGCGGTTCAAAAAGGTTTGCGGGAACTTTATGCAAAAAAACTTACTGATTACGACGTAATGGGTGTAGGCACAACCGGTTCAGGCAGAAATCTTGCCGGTGCACTTGTTGGTGCGGATATCATAAAAAATGAGATTACAGCGCACGCAGTTGCCGCAAGTATCAACGTTCCGGGGGTTCAAACTATCCTTGAAATCGGAGGTCAGGACAGCAAAATAATTATTCTGCGCGATGGTATTGTTACTGACTTTGCGATGAATACCGTTTGTGCGGCAGGTACAGGCAGCTTTCTTGATCAACAGGCTAACAGATTGAATGTTCCGATAGAACAATTTGGCGAAACTGCACTAAAATCAACTAATCCGGCAAGAATCGCAGGCCGCTGCGGTGTATTTGCCGAAAGTGACTTAATTCACAAACAGCAGCTCGGATATCCTGTAGAAGACTTATTATACGGTCTATGTCAGGCGCTTGTTCGTAATTATCTTTCTAATCTTGCGCTTGGTAAAGAGTTACTGCCGGTATTTTCATTCCAGGGCGGAGTTGCTACAAATTCAGGAATGGTAAAAGCTTTTGAAGAAGCTCTCGGACACAAAGTTGTTGTTCCTGAAAATCACCAGACAATGGGCGCAATAGGGGCTGCTCTTATTGCAATGGAAAACCATCAGTACACTGAAACCCCGACAAAATTCAAAGGATGGGAAGTCGGTGATATGCATTTTTCTTCAATTACATGTGAATGCAACGGCTGCTCTAACAACTGTGAAGTTATTACCATTGTCGAGGGTGTGGACGAGGTTCAGCACGTAGAAAAAATTAAAGATATTAAAGGTAATATTATTGCACGCTGGGGTGGAACCTGCGGACGCTGGGATATTGCAGGGTAGTCTGTAGCAGTAGACTCTGTATTGATTCTGAATACAGTAATAACGCGGATTAAGAGATGATAGGCTCAAATATTACAATGAAGACTACCGCTTACGGTTTATTTTTCTATCATAAAAGTCACAGGCCCATCATTAATGAGTTCGACGTCCATCATTGCACGAAATTTGCCTGTCTGAACAGTTAGTCCATGGTTTTTGACTAATTCAGTGAATTCTTCGTAAAGTTTTACGGCAATATCAGGTTCAGCGGCTTTGTCAAAGCTCGGTCTGGTTCCTTTTTTGCAGTCCCCGCACAAGGTAAACTGGGATACTACCATAACTTCACCCTGAACATCTTTTATAGAAAAATTCATTTTATCATTTTCGTCCTCAAATATACGCAAATTTACAACTTTATCGGCAAGTTTTTGTGCATTTTCACTTGTATCACCCTTTTCAACGCCTAAAAGTATAAGGATGCCTTTACCTGTTGATGAATACAATTCACCATCTATTGTAACCGATGCCCGTTTTACTCTTTGTATAAGTGCTTTCATTATTATCTTCTTTCCGTTTTGAGAATGCTAAATTTTACCTTTTAGCTGACCGCAAGCCG
Organism: Candidatus Gastranaerophilales bacterium; assembly: GCA_944323595.1. Taxonomy (GTDB): domain Bacteria; phylum Cyanobacteriota; class Vampirovibrionia; order Gastranaerophilales; family Gastranaerophilaceae; genus CALUVN01. The sequence goes on from CALUTF010000003.1 coordinate 55,930, forward strand.
CATCAATATCCGCCCCGCGTTCCAGTCTTACCGTAACCTTTTTGCCGGAGTGTTCCAGCAGATACTTAAATTTCATAATTGAATTGTTTGTCGGGCGTTGATAATCGTTTTCAGCCGTCGGATTATATGGAATAAGATTTATATTGCATTTTATATCACGCAAATATTCTGCAAGTTCTTTTGCAGCGGCAACCGTATCATTTAAATTTTTTATAAGCAGATATTCTACTGTAATCCTGCGCCCTGTTTTTTCTATATAAAATTTAAGAGCCTTTTTGAGTTCATCCATATTGTACTTATCTTCAATCTGCATTAACTGTCTGCGGATTTCATGGTTTGGCGCATGTAAAGAAATTGCCAGTGTAGACTGCATATCAATATCAGCCAGTTTATAAATCTGAGGAACAATTCCGCTTGTTGAAACAGTGATTCGTCTGGCGCCTATCTGGAAATTATCGTTAAAAATATGCATTGCTTTAATAACATTATCAAGATTTAACAGAGGTTCTCCCTGACCCATAAACACAACATTTGTCACTTTCAGACCTGTATCACGCTGAATAGTCAGAACCTGTTCAATAATTTCTTTGTATGTTAAATTTCTGATAAAACCTCTTTTTCCGGTTGCGCAAAATGAACAATTAACAGCACACCCCACCTGTGAACTTACACATGCTGTCAGGTTTGCGCGATTATCAAAGCGCATTAACACCGTTTCCACACATTCACCGTCAGGATATTCAATCAGATATTTCAGTGTCCCGTCAACACTTTCCTGCTTAACTTTTATTTTAACATCACTAACCTTTGCAATTTTTTTCAGTTCTTCTCTGAATTTAAGAGATAAATCCGTCATTTCATCAATAGTACTCACGGATTTATGATAAATCCAATTGTGTACCTGACGCGCTCTAAACGCAGTTGCATGAAGTTCATCAGTTATAGCTTTAATTTCTTCTAAACTTAATCCTGAGAGGATGTGCATAATTTTTCCTTATAAAATTCAATAATCTCCATCATAGAATGACATAAAAGCGCAACGGGTTCCACTTCCTGCTTCCATTCGTAAAATCCGCAAGATTCCGGCAGAATGCTCAGCGGATTATCAGGAAAATCCCTGCAAATCTGAGGGCGATTTTCATAATCAGTACATAGTTTGCAATCAGAAAGTTTAGGACAATGATAAAAATAAACTTCATCTTCTTTATTTTCATCAAGCATTTTAATATATTCAGGATAAACTTTTTGCGCTTCTGACTTGCTTTCATAAGGTATGAAAACACTCAGAAACTGATTTGCAAACCTATCGCCGTTTTGAGCTTTTAGTTTAAGCTGTTCCGGAGAAAATTCACTGCATGCAAGGTTACAGCAAGTTGCGCAATTATTACATTTGAACATTTTCCTGTAAGCCAGAATTTCCTGCCATTTTATGTAAATATCGCGAGCAATTTCTTCGTCAAACATTTTTAAAACCGCGCGATTCCATTCAGAATTTCCTGCATCTAAAAAATCGCCGTCAACATTTGCAGGTCGTAACTCGTCAATTCTTTTGGCAATTTCTTCTGCAGATTTTTTGAAAATTTCGCGGTATTTTTTTCTAAGTCCGTTTAAATTTGCGCTTAAATCATTCATAGTAATATTGTATCATAAGAAAACGATACGTATAATACGTATCGTTTTTCGTTTGTGCTATGTTATATAAAGTTTTTATCCTCTTATCATTTGTGCAAGTATACTTGACTCTTGTATTGGTGAACCTGTCATATTAATGTTTGCATTGTTCTTTGGTTCCACCTTGTAGGATTCAATCGGGCGTTTACCTGTTAGTCTTCTCATAAATGTATAATAGTCTTTCAAGAATCCGGTAGCTTCGTTTTGAGCCTTTTCTTGAGCAATTAATTCGTCACGCGTATGTTTACCAACAGGAATTCCTACAGATTTTCTGTTCAGCCATTCACTTATGGTTGTGTTGGTCAATGTTACCCAGCTTGCACCTAACAGTGATTTATGGTACTGCTTGCTGAATGTGCTGTTGAATAAGTCAATCAACAGTGCTTGATAGAACAATCTTGAGGTTTCTTGTACCGCACGTTCTTTGAATTTAGTTTCTGCACCCTCTATGTTATTACCATTTGATTTTAGCATTACCATGTTGTAGTTATCTGTCATCAGGAACCAGAGAGTTGCAGCTGTACCGGCGGCTTTTGCAAGATTGGATAATTCAGCATTTGATAAATGTGACATTGAATCTGCATTAAACGCTTTAAGTCTGTTGTCTTTTACAAATTCTTTGAATTTTTCCGGATCAAAATCTTCACGTAATGCTTTTGGTCCGATATTATCAATACTTTTCTGCAATGCTGCTATATTCCCTTTGATTAATCTTGCGCTTAATTCTTCCGGTGTTTCTTGTTTTACATTAGCTGCCGGTATACCTTTTTTACCTGCTATAGCTTTTTTAATACCGTTTACAGCCAGTTCAGTCATTCTGTAAGGCAACGTAACCGCATCCATCGCAAATTTAATCGGAGCTTTAAAGAATTTAATCCACGGAGCATTAGGTTTGTCTTTAGGACCGAGATTAATATAGTTGCCGTCAGCGCTTATAGCCGGTTTTGCAAAAAGCTCATATTCATCGGCAATGTCATTAAAGCCATTTTCACGTAAAACTTTTACGATTTTATCAAATTTTTCTTTTGGATATTGATAGTTAGGAATTTTAGTAAGTTTATCGTAAGCAGCGCTCTTTTTACCGATAATAAAGTCCATAGTGTTGTCTATAGGTTTAAATAAGGCTTTTACTGCGCTGTTATTGCCAAATTTGCCTCTGATGAATTTAATTCCGTACCCTGCTGCGATTATTAATCCGGATGCTTTCATTAAAATATCAAAGGATAACAATGGTTTTTGAAGTTTTTCTTTTTCATCTGATTTTGACTCTGCCTGGAAAGATGCATCAGGTTTGATTTCTGCTTCCGGCGCGTGATTGCGTTCATTTTCCGCACGTGCTTCTTCCGGAGTTAAACGTTTAATGTGTTTACCGTTTGTCAAACGTGAAACGCCTTCTGTTAACACTGTGGTAACCGCAGTAATAAGCATAACTCCCCAGGTTGAATTGTTAACGTATTTTGACAGCGCACCGAATGTGATAAGCTGCAAATATGCATTCCAGCCAACACGGCTAACCTCTTGTTTGAACCTTGATTTTTGTTCATCTTTTGCGGCTGTCGGATCGTCATCCATCAATCTTGAAAGGTTGTAAGCATCATTCGCAAGGAATACTGCTGGCGGCAAACCTGATACTATACGAGTCAGAGCACGTTCGTGCTTTGTATCATAGTTGCCGAGATTCGGGTCAAAGGATTTCATTCCTTGCTGGAAAATTATTGCTGCTTGTTCCTGTGCGGATTTTGCTTCTAAATTTTTAATATCTTCAAACTCAAAAATACCTCTTAATGCATTAACTTTTGCGTCAGTTTTTGCTTGTTGTCTGATATTTTTGAAAAATTTCTTATTATAAATTTCTTTTGAAAAATTTTCTATGGGTTTTATTTTTGTCATAATGCGGACAACGCCGTTCAGCATTTCCCCCGGCAATCTTAGCGGATAGGTTAAGTCATTCCATACGCGCTGTCCTATTCCTTTTTCCCTGATGGTAATTAATTCTTTGCCTGTTGCTTCATCGTGGCTGAATTTAACCATTCCGTTGGCGTATTTTGAATTCCGGATGCTTTCCATAAATTCTTCGCCCATATCTGAGATTCGATATTTTTTTACCAGCTGGAAATATTTTTCCACTGAATAAGTTTTTGCCGGTTTATACCAAAAAGAGAGACCTTTAAAAGATAAATTCTCGGAATTTGTTTTTAAAGGTCTCTCTTTATTAAAACTATCTGTCGAGTTCATTGGATGAGAAAGGGGAATACGTCTGACCGGTATTTTTGTCTCCGGCATTTGCTTAAGTCTGGCAGGTTGCTGCAGTCTTTCGTTCAACATTTTTGAAACTTCCTCCTTTGCATGATTTTCACTCAAAGTGAAATTTTTGGCAAGAGTTTTAATATAAAAATTTAACAAGACTTTACAATTGTGTTAAAGGGTTGCTATTATTGCAGATATCAGTTTTTTGAATTTGGATTTTGACTGATTTGTAACATCAATTACTTCTTCGTGCGAAAGTGAAGTACTGCTGACTCCGCTGGCTGCATTTGATATACAGCTGATGCCCAGAACATCCATTTTGCAATAATTTGCAACAATAGCTTCCGGAACTGTAGACATTCCTACAGCGTCTGCACCTATAATTCTTGCCATACGGATTTCTGCCGGTGTTTCGTAACTTGGTCCGCTGTTTGCAAGATAAACACCTTTTTGAAGTGCAATTCCAAGTTTTTCTGCACAACTTTCTGCAACAGTAACGAGTTTTTTCTTGTATATTTCACTCATATCAGGAAATCTTTCTCCGAGTGAATCGTCATTTGTTCCCAATAGCGGATTGCTGCCCATATTATTAATATGATCTGTTATAATCATTAAATCAGAGGGCTTAAAATTCTCATTTACAGCGCCGGCTGCGTTTGTAAGAATAAGCGTTTTGACGCCGAGCTTTTTCATTACTTTTACAGGATAGGTTATCTCCTGCATAGTGTGCCCTTCGTAAAAGTGGTTGCGTCCCTGCATCATTACTATCTGTTTCCCGCTGATTTCCGCAAAAACAAGCCGTCCTTTGTGTCCTTTTACTGTTGATTTTATAAAATTGGGGATTTCGCTGTATGGTATTGCAATGTCGCAGTGTTCATCTGCAAATTCTCCTAATCCTGAGCCTAAAATTATGCCAATTTCAGGTGAAAAATTATTAGTTTTTTCTTTAAGGTATTTAATTGTTTCTTCCATATCCACTCCCCTTAGACACAAAAACACAAGAGCCCGTTGGAACTCTTGTGTTTTTCTTTTAAAATTTAACCTACCAATCTGTTATCGTCAGCTTCTGAAGCTTTTACCATAATTGCGTGTTCAACAGGATTTTCTTTTTTGTATCCGTTTTCAAAATTTTCTTCAAAGCCGTATTCATCGCGTGCTTTTTTAGCCTGAGTTTCATCAACAAGTTTTTTAGCCAGTTCTGCTATTTCATATACAAGTTGATATCTGTTTTCTGTATTTTCATTCAAATCCCACGCTACTTTAATTATTTGATCCATTTTATAAACCTCTTTTCTTAGATTAGAATTAATATATTAATAATATAATATAAAAAATTTTTTGACAAGTGGTAAAAATTACGTATTCCATGTATAATAGAGCGTATGAATAGTTCTAAAGAAAATATTCGTTTATATCATTGGATTGAATTTTTAGTATGGTTTCTTATTTTATGTATTGTTATAGTAGGTTTCAGGTATACGCGATACAAACATATCAAGCAGCTGGCTACGTATCAGATATTTTTGCAGGATGTCGACGGGCTTATTGTCGGTTCTCCTGTTAAATATATGGGGGTGCAGGTTGGACATATCCAGAAGATTAAAATCCTTACAAATGAAGTTTATATCAAATTTGTAATAACTGAAAAGGGGTTTAAATTACCGCAGGGAGCTATAGCAACTGTGGAATTCAGCGGTTTGGGCGGGTCTAAATCTCTTGAAATTTTCCCTCCTACTCCTGAAAGTAAAAGTAGTAAAAAATTAATTGCAATAAAGGACACAAACCGACTCAGCGCGACTGTTTGGAGATTAAATGATATGTTTGATAAGATAGGGGCTATTTCCGTTAAATTATCAACATTTGCAAATGATGCAGGTATCCTTTCAACTTCAGCCGAACAGGTCGATATAAAGAAAATTCTTGATAATTTGGATGTTTTTGATGAAAAGATTGACAAGTATAATAATGAAAAACAAGTTTTTAAAGATAAAATGAAGGAGTTAAAAAATGAATAGCGAAAAAGTAAGAATTATCTCCAATCCTGTTGTACTTTTGAATTTATGCACAATGCGTGATGCTAAGACCGACAGTCAAGGGGTTAGAATTGCAACAAGAAAAATTACAAGATGTCTTTTGTATGAGGCAACAAGTAATTTGCCGCTTGTCGAAAAAGAAATTACGACACCAGTCGCTACATTTAAGGCTAAAACTGTTGATCCGGATATTAACTTAATTATCTCACCGATATTAAGAGCCGGATTAATTTTTACGGACGAAGCAATTGATATTCTTCCTCAGGCTTGCATAAGACATATCGGAATGTACAGGGATGAAAAAACGCTGAAGCCGATATGGTACTATAACAAGGTTCCTATGGAGGCTCCAAATCCCGAAAAATTCTATATTTATATAACAGATCCTATGCTAGCAACAGGAAATTCTCTTCTTGAAGCTATTAAGTTGTATGCTGATAAGGGTATTCCTATAGATAATATTAAAGTTATTTGTATTATTGCTGCACCGGAGGGAATTGAAAATATACAAAAGCATTATCCGGATATTGAAATTATCACTGCGGCTGTAGATGATCATCTTAATGAAAAGGGTTATATTGTTCCGGGTATGGGCGATGCCGGTGATAGAATCTTTAATACTTAGTTTTACAATTTAAAATTTGTAAAAATTCTTTAACAAATAACGGTATTTTTTAAAGTTTACACAAAAAATGCCGTTATTTTTATTTGTGTAGAAGAATATTTACAGGAGCTCAAAATGGTTTACAGAGTTGAAGGTAATAAATCATCTTCCAGAGTGGAACAGCAAAATAAGAAGAAAAATCCTGAGGTACAGGGCTATACAGTCCAATCAGGCGATACTATGCAAAAGCTTATAAAGGCTTTCAATTTTAAAAATGAACAGGAATTCAGAAAATATTTTGGACTGAGCGGTACTGCAAAACTAAAAGCAGGTCAGGTCTTGAAAGCACCTACTACCCCTCTTGAAACTACTTTTACGGCAATTTCAAGAAAGTACAACATGTCTATAGCTGATTTAAAGGCGCTTAATCCTCAAATCGAAAATTTTGATGTGCTTAAGAAAGATACGCCTATTAATACGCCAATCAGACCTTTTGATAAAAAAGATAATGCCACTGCATTGCAAACAAAACCTAAAAAAGAAACGGTCAAATCCTCAGACCATTCACCTAAACCGGTTATGACAGATGTTCAGGATAATCCAAAGGCACCTCTTATTCAGCCGGAGGAAATAGCTGCGGCTTTGAAAAAATCAGGAAATAAGTGGGGTGCCGTTAATAAAAAAGCTTTTAAAGAACCGTTTAGCAAAATTAATAAGAATAATGTAATTGATGTTATAAAATCATACGATGAAATTTCCAAAGGTGAATCTTTACTAGAGATGATTTGTGATGAGGTCACAAACTCTGAAGAAGACAGGAAAAATGCTGTTACAAAATTGTTTAACACTCTTTGTGAAAAGGTGGGACCTAATATAGCTACGCAGGAGATTAAGGAGCAATTTTTCAAAGAATTGGATGATGAATTTGATTCGTTATTCTGGGTTTCTACAGGTAAGATGGACAAAATTGTTAATCAAATGATTGAGGCGTACAAAGAACCTAAAAATTATACAATGGACGCTCCCGGGGAGACATCAGGTGTAGACAAACACGGTTTCCCTGTATCAAATAACAAAACCACAGTTCATTTGCGAAACGGGAAAACCCGTACAGTAGCAGAACTTAGAAACGGTGCTAACAAAACTGCACAAAATACAGGTGCTACGGTTTCACGACCTGAACCGGTTCTTGATGCAAACGGTAAAATCGTTGCCGATGTAAGAGAATTTGAGCCGACACAGCAGGGAAGTCTCAGCGGTAATACGATTATTGTAAATGCAGGACACGGCGGTTATAATCCGAATAACGGAGTATTTGATATCGGAACATACGCAGATGATGCTAAGGGTAAGTTAATAGAAGAATGGTATAAAAATAAAAACTTTGTTGATGAAATTATACCGGCTCTGCAGGCTCAGGGCGCAAAAGTAATTTATATGAACGGTTCCGCCGCAAATGTTATGAATGCTAAACGTCAATATCGTGATGCTGATTTGTTTATCAGTATTCACTGTGATTCAAATCCAGATAAAACCAAAAATGGTCAGACAATTTTATATAAAGGTACAAGTGACGCAGGGAAAAAACTTGCTTCAATTACTGAAAGTCATTTGGAACAGCATGATTGGATAGCTGCAGATTCATGCAAGACAAGAGTTAATAATTCACTGGGCGTATTGAATGCTGTTCCTGGTATGCCGTCAATATTAATTGAAACAGGTTTTCAATCTAACCCTAAAGATTTGGCAAATATTGACTCACAAACTTTCAGAAGCGGTTTTGCGAAACATCTTACGGATGCGGTTGTTGAATATTTAAATCCTGATTCTGTCGGAACTGTTGAAACTTCTGCCGAGCGTACAAGTGCTATCGCGGATGTAGAATCTCTTTCCGATGTAGCTGATGTTTTAGACGTTAGTGAAGATTTTATTATGAAGTTGAAAAGAGTTGAAGATAACGGAGAATTGGATGACGATGAATTCCATAACACCCGTTATCGTGATAATGCCGGAAATCTTACTATCGGCATAGGACATCTTTGGCGCGAGGGTGAAGATACAAAACTCAGTGATGAAGAGGTTTGCCAACTTCTTGCTAAAGATTTAACAAAAGCAGAAAATGAATTGATAAAACTTCTTGGCAAAGAAGCTTATAACAAACTTCCTCAAAGTCTCAGGGAAGCGCTCCTTGATATGACTTTTAATAAAGGTGCCGGTATTATTAAAAATACCTCCGGAATGGTTTGGGCGCTCAAAAATGAACGTTATGAGGGCGCAATCTGTAAGATGACAAATAACACGTCTACAAAAACCAAGAAAGAAATGAGCGGTTTGAGCAAACGCAGATTGTTTGACATGTCTTTAGCTGCAGAAATGTATGACGGTAATCCTCCTGCATCGGTTTTGAGAACCGCACAAAAGGTTTATAACCGCGGCATTGAGTTACTCAAAAAGGAATGCAAGACAAAGGGCTGGAATTTTGAAAACCAGCTTGCCGGATATAATAAAGATGTCCAAAGGTACTGGGGTGATAAAATTAAACTCCATGAAATTTAGTTTACCACCGCTGTGTAACAGGTTTGCTATGCGTAAATTTTAATTTCACCAACTACATCGCCATGGACAGTTTTGATTAATTTAGGAATTTCAATTTCACCCCAGTGGAGATTGTTGATTGACTGCATTGCAACAAGTTCTCTTGCTTTCATATTGCAGTCGGAAATTTTTACCACGAACGCTTCTTCTTCTTTTGTATTCACAACTATACATAATCCGCCTGCTCCGACTTTTGCAACGATTCCGTCTGTCAAATCCATAATTTTGGTATCAGTTCTGTCCTCGCCGCCTATAAGATATGGATGGTTAAGAAATGCATTTTTAATTTTTTCATAACGCGGGTTGCAGAAAAGGTTTAAATATCCGTGCAGCATGTTTTCCAGCGGCATAGACATAATAGGAACCCCGCAGCCGTCTTTTGTCATCGGATATTCTTTTTTAAGCTGGCATAGTTCTGTAATCTTCTTTTTAATCGCAATCTGAAGCGGGTGCTCAGGCTTATCGTAAGTTGTTAAATCCCAGTCATTCATTTTGCATAAGCCGAGCATCATTATGTGTTTGCCTGAACAGTTGTTTTGTAAAACTGATTCGGTTTTATTTTCCATAACAAGTTTCATCTGTTCGGTTTTAGAAAGAGGTTTCAGAAGTCCGCATTTTAATGCGCTTTCATCCAGCCCTATTTTTTCAAGAAGCTGTTGCGCTGTTTTTACATGCACTTCTTCTCCTGCATGTGAGCCACAGCATAAGGCAATTTCTTCTTCTGTCATATTGTAACGTATATCCATTCCGTAATCTATGAGCAGGGCTGCCTGAAGCGGCTTCCCGCAGGAACGGAGAAAGAACGGATATTTTTTGTCATCTCCTGTAAAATCAAATGCACGTTCTTTATTTGCAAGGACTACAAAGCCAAAGTGTTCTTCGTCTGCAAGTCCGTCACGTAAATATTCAACTAATAATTGTGGATCGTTATTCTTCATCATCATCTTTTTTCACCAAACTCAAAAGCCTTTCTAATTTTAACTTCAACTTTTTATTTTCATCTTTTAATACGCTTAATTCATCGCGTTCAGACTGCGTGTAATCAATTGTGCGCAATGAATTCTGTTTAGCCGTACAATCTAAAACAAATCGAGTCTTTGCTTCATTTTTCAGTGTTACAGCATATTTTAAATCTTTATCGGAAATGCACCCTTTTTGTAATAATAAGGTTCCGATTTTTCTGTCTGATTTTTCAATTTGTGATAGAACATCTTGTAACTGCTCTTCGGTAATAATTCCTGTTTTTACGAAGTATTCGCCTATTCTGATTTTTCCTGAGAGAAACAACGCCATTGCATCAATTTTTTTTGAAAGTGGCTGTTCAAGATATCCCTGTTCTATGCAGAATATAAAATATTTAGCGGCTTCTTCAAGTGAAAAGTAGGAATTAAGCGAGATGTCAGCAATGGAAAAATTTTCTTCGCAGTATTGCAGAAAATTATAAATATTACTGTCCCAGCCGCATTTGTGTTCTGAAAGCTCCAAGCGTCCGTTGTAAGTTAGTATGGGTGAATAGAGCGCGAATATTTCTGTGTGATTTGTACATGCTGCATCTTCCGATAAACTTTGACAAATGTTTGCAGCAAGACTTTCGCAAATACATTCTCTTACCCATAGCGGGAAAGACTCTATACTCTCCATAAATGTTTCAAATAAATTCCTTTTCACTGCATTCTCTCAACAATATATAGCAATCTTTATTTTAAAACATTATATTAAACTTTGCAATAAATTTAAAAAAATTTTTTACCTACTTTCTGCTATTGATTTATATAAAACAAGATTGTAAAATAGGTATATCGGATAGTATTAACAGATATGGAATTACGGGGAATTATGAACATTTCAAAAGAGACAGTACGTAAAATAATAATTTTTATACTTACTATTATAGGTATTGCTACAACAATAAAGCTTGCGGTTATATATTATAATGCCAATTTTAATCCTTATGCACTTGCAAGCTTTTGTTCTATAAATGATTTTATTGATTGCGACGGTATTGCAAAAACTACTGAATCGCAATTTTTTGGTATACCGCTTGCTTACTGGGGATTATTTTTATATTCATTTATACTGCTGATGCTTTTTGCGGGCAAACTGAAAAATTTCCGGTTATTAAAGTTTCTTGAAGTTTTTAAAAATCCGTTGAGTTATATTTCGATGCTCGGGCTGATTGCTTTTATTATTTCAATGAGTTTGCTATGCATCAGTTTGTTTGAAATCAAGAAAATCTGTGTACTATGTGCATTTACTTATATTTTAAATTTACTTATAAGTATTGTTGCAACTGATTTTAAAAATAAAGGCTGGGTTGGTGAATTTAAAACCTGCGTGGCTGATTTTTTTGATGCAGTGAAAAATAAAGCATATTTGATTGCTTTTATATGCGTAATGCTTGCTGCCGGCGGATTTTTAGTCTGGACAGGTACAAGTTATAAATTTGCACCTCAGGTAAAAAGACAAAAGCAGTTTAAAGAATTTTTTGCAAGCAAACATAATCAGTATGCTGTTTCCGGAAATGTTTTAGGCGAAAAAGATGCCCCGCTTAAGGTGCATGTTTATACAGATTATATGTGCCCTATTTGTTCTGTCTACAATATCATGATTCATAAACTTGCAAAGGAACTCAAAGGTATAGAAATCATTCACCATGATTTGCCGTTGGATATGGAGTGCAACAAGTATTTAATCAGACCTTTCCACTTCGGTTCCTGCAGGATGGCACGTTATGCGCAGGCTGCTGAATTACAGGGAAAATTCTGGGATGTTAATTCTCTGTTTTTTGAGAAGAAACCGCAGTCTGATGAAGAAATCAAAGCTATTGCGGATGAACTAGGTTTAAATTTTGATGAATTGAAAAAAGCTGCTGAAAGTAAAGCTGTGAATGATTCAATTTTGAAAAGTATTGACAGCGCATATTCACAAAAAATTGATGCAACACCTGCAATGAAAGTTGATGATGAAGTTGTTATCGGTTTAAAATCTTATGATGACTTAAAGGCTATATTGATAAAACATGGAGCAAAGAAAAAATAACAAAAAAATACTTCTTCACGCCTGTTGTGCAATATGTTCTGGATATCCAATCCAGTATCTCAGGGATAACGGGTATGAACCTGTAGTATATTTTTATAATCCTAATATTTATCCTCAAGATGAGTATCAACGACGTCTTGAGGCGCAGCGGCAATTATGTAAGCATTATGATGTTGAACTGGTAGAAGGCGAATATGAGCCGGATGATTTTTTCAATGCTGCAGCAGGGCTGGAGGATGAACCGGAAAGAGGTCTGCGTTGTGATAAGTGTTTTGAGCTAAGGCTTAAAAATACACTTAAAAAGGCTAAAGAATTGGGGATTGATACTATAACGACCTCTATTGTTATAAGTCCGCACAAAAATTACAGTAAAATAACAGAAATAGGAACAAAGCTCTGTGGGGCTGAAAATATTAACTATCTCGGTATTGATTTCAAGAAAAAGGACGGTTTTCTGAAAACTAACATGATTTCCCGTGAACTTGGTTTATACAGACAAAATTATTGCGGATGCAAATTCAGTATTCGTTAGTTTTTTATTTTTGCGTAAAAATTATTTTTTACTGTAATTTTCAAGAGTGTTCCGGATTAAATTCTTCATTTTTATTTTGAAAGATTTTGGCGAGATTACTTCGCATTCAGTACCGTATCTCATTAATCGTTTTAAGAGTTCTCCGTGGTCTTCGTTTTTGTTGACTATAATCAGATGCCCTGCTTCGTCGTACCCTTTTGACGTTTCTCCATCTTTTAGTTTGTATGTTTTTGCCAATCGTGATTTAAGTTTAAATACTACAGTCATGCTCAGGTAAGCTTCGCCTGATTTTGTGGGCAGCTGTATAATTTTTGTAATTTCATTAATCGGTATATCGCAAATTTCACGTGTTGATGTGTTAAAAACAGAAAAACATATTTTTCGTTTAAAATATTTTACCTCCTGCGGAGTTGCAGTTATTGTATTTTCATTATTTTCTTCATTTCTGTAACTGATTTTAAGCTGCTGTTTTTCAATACAATATTGTTCGCATTCTTCAAGCAATTTTTTATATTCTGAAAAATAAAATTTAAAGCTGTAATCTGCATCTGATTCTGTTGTTTGAATTTTTGATTTTTCAGAATCCGGGATGAGCGCAGAGACTTTTTCCAGCAGTCCTGTAAAATTCTTTTTGTTTTTCCCGTTCGGAAATACTTCCATAAATTCTGTCAGAAGTTTGATAGTTTCAAGTTCATGTTTTGTTAAATCAAGTTTAAACAGAGGGTTTAGAAGATGGTATTTTTTATTATGTTTTTTAATTTTTAATCCGAATATTTTAAGAGTATTGAGATATTTATTTAGAGTCACGTTAGGATTATTTTTCCCCTCTTTGCTGTTGGAAAAAAGTTCTATGACGCTGTCGTAATCCGCTCTGTCTTCTGTGAGCATTTGCAGAAACTGAAACATTTTTACACATGAATCATTGTATTTTTCAGGAAGTTTACTCATCTTTTGCGTAAGCCTCCATCATTTGTTTCAGTGTACTAATAATTTCTTCTTTATAGCTATCAGGAGATAGAACTTCACATTTATCACCGTAGGACAGAATTCTTTGAGTTATAAAGAATTTATTGGAATTTCTGATTTTTATTGTTGAAAATTCTTTATTCTGTTCAATCAGTTCTTCATTTTCCTGCAGCACAACATCATCTTTATCGAGATGTAATTTGTAGACTACTTCAATTTCTTCCGGCTCTGATATGCTGGCATTTATTTCTGTTGCTGCAATTTCTATTATTCTGGATACCAGATAGCTGCTGTATTTGTTATATTCAAAGCTTGTTCCGTAAAGGTATAGTTTGTGGTTTGTAAACTCAAGTTTGTCAGCCTTGACTTCAATATTTTTTATGCCGGAATTTGGAGAATTATATTTAATTATTATTGCATGTTTTCGCTTGCAGGCATTGAGAAGTCCGTTTAATAATTTTTTATCGATGGTGTAAAGTATTGATATGTTTTGCAGTGTTTCAAGATATTTTTCATTTTTAGAAATTTCTGCGAGTTTGAAAAAGAAGTTTTCAAGATAAATTAAATCTTCTACTGCAATATTTTTAGATATAGATTTATAGACTTTTGCAATGCTATTAATTTGCTCGTCTGTTATTTTGAATTCAAACGGGTTGTTCAAAAGTACATATTTGGAGCCCTGCGCTTTTTTAGTCCTTTCTATTTTGCATCCGATTCTTTCAAGCGAATTTATGTAAACTCTTAGTGTGTCAATGGAAATAGTTTCATGCAGATATGGATGGTTTGCAAAATGTTCATTTATTTCCTGATAAGTTTTAGGGGATTCAGCAAGCAGTGAAAAAAGCAGTAAAGCTTTGAATCCTGTAAAAGACATCAGATTGTATGTCACAGTCTTTGTTTTAAGAAATTCTTTCATGTGCTCTCCCTTTCATATTAATAATACAATAAATCCTCTTTGAGTGTTAAATTGTTAAGCGAAATTCACTGTTTGCAAAACTTTCCGCAGCATGCTTTTTACATGACAGTAATTTTTTTAAGTCAATTAAAATTGTGTGAAATTTTACGTAATTTCATTAAAAAAACTTCATTAAGATTTAAGAACTTGAATTTTTTACGATTAAATCAGGGGGCATGGTCAATTGTTAATAATAATTAATTTTTTTTTACTTGTCAAACTTGTAACTTAGTTTTACAGTAATTACATAAGGACAGCAGAGGATAGTTAAACATCCGGTTCCTTAACAAGGTAAAGCTTAATAGAGAATGGCTGCCGGAAAGTACGTTACTATATTTAGAAAAATTGGACAGAAGAAAAAGAGGTGATGGCTTAACCAGTCCGTGTTCGGAGAGGAAGATTTGAGAAAAGACAGATTAATTAAACGGTTACAACTGCATGAGGTGTGAGTAGATTAGGGATATTTTTATTGGGAGATTTACAGGAGATAACTCCTTGGTTTTGGGATTAATAAAAAAACAGTTGTTAACTAAATTAAAAGCCTTGCCTGACGGCGGGCTTTTTTGTATTATTATTCTATGCGTGATGAACTTGAGAGTAAGAAAATTATCGGATTAATGTCAGGTACTTCCTGTGACAGTATTGATGCCGGATTGTGTGTTGTTCACCCTGATTTGAGCTGTGAACTTATTCAGGGCATTAATTACAAATATCCCGAGCATATCAGAGCAAAACTTTTTCAAATTTTTAGAGGTGAAGCTTCCGTCAAAGATTTGTGCCAGATGAATTTTGCTGTCGGAAAATGTTTTGCTGATGCGTGTAAAGTTTTGATATCCGAGCATGGCAAACCTGATTTTATTTCCAGTCACGGACAGACTGTTTATCACTTTCCGTTTGATGAAAAACTGGATAATATTTCGCTGAAAAGTACATTTCAAATTGGTGAAAGTTCTGTTATTTCTGAAGAAACCGGTTGTGACGTGATTTCAAATTTCAGAGAAGCCGATATTGCAGCTGGCGGAGAGGGGGCTCCTCTTGTTTGTTTTGCAGATGAAAAATGGTTTAAGACTACAGATAAGAATATCGCAGTTCAAAATATTGGCGGAATTTCTAATGTAACAGTTTTAGGCAAAGATTTTGATACTTTTGGTTTTGATACAGGTCTTGGAAATATCATGATTGACTACTGTATGAATAAATTCTTTTCAAAACCTTATGACAGAGACGGTGAAGTCGCAAAGTCGGGTAATGTTGTCGAAAGCTGGCTTGATTGTTTATTACAGGATGAATATTATTTTAAAGCACCTCCAAAAACTACCGGAAGAGAATATTTTTCTCCGCGTTATATTGAAAACGCTTTAAAGTTTGCGCCCGATAGTAAGGCTGATATCATTGCTACAGTAACAGCATTAACAGCAAAAACTATCGCGTCAGCTTATGAAAGATTTGTATATCCGGTAGCGCCGATTGATGAGGTTATTGTAGGGGGCGGCGGAGCGTATAATCCTGTTTTGATGAAGTTTTTGAAATCCTATCTTCCGGATACTGTTATCCTTAAAACCCATGAGGACTATAGTATTTCTAATAACTTTAAGGAAGTCATGGCTTTTGCACTTCTGGGATACTGTACATACTATCATATACCTAATAATCTTCCTTGCTGTACCGGCGCAAAAAAACGTGTTGTTATGGGCAAAATTACCTCGCTTTATTAAGTTTTATTAACGGATATTGTTTCTGGAGTCAATTTATATTATTTACATATTTTATCTTTGTTGTAAAAATCAAAATAAGGAGTTAAATTTCAATGATTAAACCAACAGTTTCAAATGAATTTATTATGGATGGACAGATGCTTGCTAAAAATGCGATTAAAAAAATGCAAAAAGCTGTTTCAGATGAAAAAATGTTTCCGGATGGCGTACAAGAAAGCTATATTCCAAAAGATAAATTTATGCTTACAAGCCCTCAATTCCTGCAGGAAAATTATAATAATGCACGTAAATATATGGATATGTTTGCACTAAATTCTTACAATCAGACTATAAACCCGGCTGCTCTTACTAAAAAAGCTGAAGCAACTGTCGGAGAAAAGTTAGATATAGTGAGTGATGGTCACTTCTGGGGCTAATAATTATAATATTTTTATAAAAATAGTCTAATCCTTTAGGATAGTTTTTCCAAAAAAGGTTGGCTATTTTTTTTATTTGTGTTAGTATATAGTCCCAGTTAATATTTAGTTTGAAAAAAAATTTTCTGCAGATGGCAAAATTTATTTTTTACGAACATTAATATAACTGACAATTAACAAAGGAGATAAAAAATGTCAATGATTCAAAAAATTCAACCACAAGTTACAAACGCTGCAAAAAAAGCATATCAATATCTTGGTCCTGATCATGTTTTCTCTGCAAAAGAAATTAAGGAAGCTACTGAATTAGCTCAAAAATCTATGAGACCTGAATCTGTAAAAGCTGCTGAATATTTCAGCCCACGTGCTCTTATTGATAGTGTTTCTAATTCTGTAGCACATGAAACAGTTGATAAAGCTGTTGTTGGACAAAAGTTAGATATCGTTGAAGGACACATGTTTGGTTAATCTTTAATCAAACTTTTGAACGCATAAGGAATGTACCTGATCTGGTCGGAAGCTAAAACTCCGTACTCGGTCAGGTCATTTTTTGCGATATCTCCAGTTAAACCGTGAATATACACACCAAGGCAGGCTGCATCATAGGCTTGCATTTTTTGTGCTAATAATGCTGAAATTATACCTGTTAAAACATCGCCGCTTCCTGATTTTGCAAGTGCACTGTTGCCGGTTGTATTGTAATAAATTTCGTTATTTGTACTGCATACTATTGTTCTGTGTGATTTAAGTACGGTGATGCAGTTATATTTTTTAGTAATCTCTTTCGCGCTTTCTTCCATATTATTTAGAACATTTTCAAGGGGTGTTTGTAAAAGTCGTGAAGCTTCTTTCGGGTGTGGTGTTAAAATTACAGTAGGCGGAAGCACAGGATTTTCAAGTTTTGATAATATATTCAGTCCGTCAGCATCAATTACTGTCGGCAGTTTAGAAATGGAGATTGCTTTTTTGAATAATTCAACAGCCTCGTCAGAAGTTGAGAGTCCGCATCCGATTGCTAAAACATCTGCTGTTTTAATTACATTTTCAAGTTCCTCAACAGGAGCAAAGATAACTTCAGGTGCAAGTCTTGCAACTGCTCTGAGTACAGTATCTTCGCTTAAAAGCTGTACGTAGCCGCATCCGCTTCTAAGTGCCGCAAGTGACGATAAGCAGGCGGCTCCTGACATATATTTTGAGCCTGCTATATTTAAAACTTTTCCGTATGTTCCTTTGTTTGAATTTTCTTTTCTTTGTGGCAGTTTAAAGTCCATTTTGGCGTATTACCTCGTATGCGACAATTGCAACAGAATTGGAAAGATTCAGGCTCCTTTGTCCCTCTTTCATCGGAATAGTCAATGCCGTGTCTTTTTCTACATATTCTTTCGGGAGACCTCTTGTTTCCGGGCCGAATACCAGAAAATCTCCGTCCTGAAATTTTACATCTGTATATTTGCGATTTGTTTTTGTTGTCAGATAATAAAAATTAGCAGACTTGTTTGCCTCAAGCAATTCCTCCATAGTATCAATTTTATGCAAATCGACACTGTCCCAGTAGTCTAATCCTGCACGTTTTGTATATTTGCTTGATAGTGAAAAACCTAATTTGCCGACAAGATATAAACTTGCGCCGGTACACGCGCATAGTCTTGCTATATTACCTGTATTTTGAGGTATTTCAGGTTCATAAAGTACGATATTAAGCTTTGCCATTTTTTGCGTTCTCGAATAATTTCCCGCTTTCCAGTACTACCGGAATTCCTCTTACCACACAGAAGATAATTGCAATCCATGCCAGTACAATTGCAACTGTATTAATAGTTTCATAGTGTTCAAAAATTTCTATTCCCGGTGTATTGGCAACTATGAGTAATATGAAAGCAGCAACTTTTGCAACCGCATAACTGATTCTTGTAATCTTAGAAGAGCAAATCAACTGTCCCCACTTGCTGCTTTGCATACTTTTTGCCCCAAATGCTGTGTAACCTTGTGCCAGAGCAACACTTCTGAGGCTGTCTGTTACAAATGCTCTTGTGACACATATCAGCGGAAATAGTATATTAATCCAGCCCAGAACGGCAAAGACTATCCAGTATGAGGCTTCTACAATTCTGTCACCCATAATATCGAGCACGGAGCCGAGATCGGAAGATTCATTAAATTTTCTTGCTATATATCCGTCTAAGCCGTCAAGTGCAAATGCGATTGCCGTAAGTAATAAAGCAAGTGCATAGCCAAGAGTTGTTCTCCAAAATAGTAAATATATCGCTAAAAATGCAACAAATATTCTGAATATAGAAATAAAATTTGCCATAATATCACCTCTTCAAATTAATTTATTTTTTAAGTCTGGAAAGTGCAAAGTTAACTTCATCCAAATTTTTTACTCTGTCTCCAAGCATAATTTTTTCAGCTTCTTCAAGAATATGAGTTACCATAAATCCGTTATCTCCGTCAGAACGTGCTTTTTTGCCTGTTTCGCAGCAGCTGATAAAGTGCTGGCATTCAAGTTTAAGCGGTTCTATTTCAAGATAGTCCAGTTTAATATTTTGTGTATTATCTTTTACAAAGTTATCGAAAATTACAAGTTTATTTTCCGCAACAGTATCATCAAGAATTGCAGTGGCTTTAGTTCCTCTGACAAGCAGAGTGACGTGTTTTTTCGGCGTAATCCAGCTGTCAGAAATATGTCCGATGACACCGTCTTCAAATAAAATGCCTAAATGGGTTATATCCATAATGTCATTGCGTTCGGAAGAACAGCCGATTGCAGAAATAATTCTTACCGGTTCTTTGCCTGTTACATAACTAATCATTGATACATCATGCGGTGCTAAATCCCACATTACGCTTCTGTCATTTTTGAAATAGTTAACATTGAGTCTGTCGCTTTGTGCGTATACAATATCACCAAGAACTCCTTCTTCGACAAGCATTTTCAATCTGTTTACAGCCGGATGGTACAAGAGCAGGTGACCTACCATAAGAACAAGCCCTTTGCTGTCGGCAAGTTCTTTTAAAGCTTTTGCTTCGCTGGCTACTGTTGAAATTGGTTTTTCAACGTAAACGTGTTTGCCGGCCTCAAGCATTGCTTTAACCATTTTAAAGTGCGTGTGGCTCGGAGTTACAACTGCAACAGCCGTAATTTCTTTGCTGTTGATAATGTCATTGTAATCTTTTGTTACATTAACATTTTTGTATTGCTCGGTAACTTTTTTTAAATTTTCTTCATCAATATCGCATACCGTATCTAAAACATTGAGATTGTAAAAATTGCGGACAATATTTCTTCCCCACACTCCGCATCCTATTACAGCTATTCTTTGGTGATTCATGTTTGACCCTTTATTAAATGTATTTATCAATAATATTATATTACGCGAAAAAATGGCATTGCAAATATTTAAATAACTTTTACATTATTTATTGCATTGGTCTTGGTTGTTGAGCCTGTTGATCCGCCTGCATTTGCAGTGCCTGAACTCTTAATCTGTGCATTTGTTCACATTTTTGGTAGAACAGCTGCGAATCTTCCGGAACAAAACGTGTCGCGAGTTTTTCCAGAAGTCCTCTCGGGAATAGTGATTCTGTTACCATTTTGGTTAGTGTTTGTTCATTAAGCGGATATAGATTTCTGTAGTTTTTAAAATACAGAAGTTTTGTTTCCTCTTCTACACGTTTCGGATTTTGATAACTTTTGTCGCTGAGTTTATAGGTAACATAATTAGTATCAAAATATATACCTTTGTATTTTTTTAACATAATTTTGATTACCATATCAAACTCTGCCATAATTTTATATTTTTCGTCAAAGTAGTTTTCTTTTTCAAGCATAGATTTTCTGAAAAACATTGCCTGTCTTGCACATGGCATTACCTGAAAACAGTTGAACATTGACGGTACAAAAAGGAATGTAAACCCCTCAGGGTGTCTGCAGTATGCAGGTGCAAATGTAAAATCAGCGTTTTCCGCTTCCAGAATATTCACAATGTCATAAATTGAAGTTATGTCGTGGATAAAATCATCGCAGCTCAGAAACGTTACATATTTCCCTTTTGCTCTCATTATCCCTTTATTAAGCGCATTGTACTTTCCTGTATCTTTTTCCGAATAGAAATTCAGGTATTCTTTATTTTTCAAATCCTTTAAAAGTTCGACGGTATCATCATCCGAACCTCCGTCTATTACCAGAAATTCAATATTAGGATATGTTTGCAGCTCCAATAGAGAGAGCAGCAGGTTAAAATCATCTATTTTGTCATTCTCTACTAAATTTTTTACCGGTGTAATTACCGATACTAAAGGTTGGTCATCCATAGCTTCTCCGTTTTTCAAAATTATAGCATATTAGTAATTATTATACAATGCCCGCAGAATGTATTCTTCAAGCATTTTTTTATCTGAAGCTTTTGATTTTGCATCATTAATCATGATGTTAAAAGCGTAAGTTTTGCCGGACTTTGCTGTGAGATATCCTGTGATTGCGCTAATATCAGCGAGAGTTCCGGTTTTTGCTCTCAGGTTATCTTTAAAATAGAGCATTCTGTTTGCCAGTGTGCCTTCGTTAGAAGTCGGAAGAGATGTTTTGTATTCGGCAAAGTCATTAGTGGCTGCTAATTTTACCAGAAAGCCGGTCATAAAGTCTGACGTCATAAGATTGTTTTTTGAAACTCCGCTTCCATCGACAATTTTTATATCAGAAGTGTTCAGACCATTGTTTTTGCAATATGCATTAAACATTTGTACTGCATTTTCAATACTGCCTGTTGAACCTGTATATTTACCGCCGGCAAGCTTAAATACTGTTTCTGCAATCATATTGTTGCTGTTTTTTAAAACAGCTGTCTGCGCCTGAGATATCGGATGTTTAATTTCTTCTATTGTTGTTATATCTCTTGTTGGAACACGGCGTTGCGCAATTGCATCATAATAATCAATTTTTTCGCTTCTTAATGCATTTTCAAGCCGCATTCCAAAGTAGCGTTTAGGATAATTCACCGGAATTTTTTTTGTAATTTGGCTTTTAACCGTCCCCTCAACTGTTATGATGTCCGGAGATATGTAATTTTTTCTTGAAAGTTTTATATTATTTTCGTTTCCTGTAGTTGCATAATTCATAAAAGTAGTCGGGTAGAAAACTTTCATTGAAATTTGTGCAGGTTCATTCAGGGTTGTAGGACTTATTACAACATCAAGCAGATTTGAATCTATGTTGTAAGAACTGAACTTAGGCATAAGCGGATTTAAATCATCATCCCATTGCCAGCCCTCTCCCCATTCATTTGTATCAAGAATCATATCGTCAATATAAATGGCTTTGGGCTCAATAATATTTTTTAGTCTTGCTGATTCAAAGAGTTTATTAAGCTCTTTGGCAGTGAGATAAGGATCTGCGCCTAATTTAAGATAAAGTTCATTATTCAAGCCTTTATATAAGCCTGTAGTAAATTCATAATTTTTGCCGAGCGTATTCAGGGCAGAGGTAAAAGTTACTAATTTTAAAGTAGATGCCGGCGGCGTAGGTGTTTTGGAGTTAAGTTCATATACAGTTGCGCCTGTAGAAACATCCTTTATTGAAATTGATATTGCACTTTTATTTATGCCGGAATCGGCTATCGCTTTGTTTATAGTATTGCCAAATGCCTGACCGGTAAATGTTGTCACAATTAACAATAAAATTGTAAGAATTATTTTACGCATAAACTTTTTACCTCATAATTTTCTTTTATATCGTTTAAAATTGTACATTTTTCTCTGAATTCGTACATCTCATTCAAATTAATTTCTGCAAACATTATACCTTCTCTCTGGTCTTTAATCTCAGAAATTATATTTCCGTTGTAGTCTATAATTCTTGAATGTCCGATGTTGAATTCATTATCTTCAATCGGGCCAGATTGGGTTAGGGCAACCATATAAGTTTGATTTTCTATCGCACGGGATCGAGTCATCATCTCCCACGGAATAGGTTTTGAAAGCCCCCATGCTGCCATATTCACCAGCAAATCCGCGCCGGCTTTTCTGTATGCTCTGTAAATTTCCGGAAATCTTATGTCAAAACATATTGTAAGCCCGATATTTATTCCCTCAAGATTAACCATAACAGGATTAGTGCCTGCTGTAATATATTTCCCCTCATCGCAGCCATAGTATGAAAACAGATGATTTTTTTCATAAGTAGCAAGGAGTTTCCCGTTTCTGTCAATAACCGGACAGCTGTTATAGAGTAAATTATTTTTCTTTAGAATAATACTGCCCCCGAGAATATTTATGTTATGTTCTTTCGCGATATTTTTTAATAAACTTATTGATGCGGCTTTATCTATATCTTCAGCACATTCTGTAAAATGTCTGCAAGCCCAGCCGCAAGTCCAGACTTCCGGCAGTATTAAAATATCGGCATTGTCTGAAAGTTCGGCGCTGACTATTTTGTTAATTTTATCACAGTTTTTTTCTATATCCCCAATCGCAGAATTCATCTGAAGAGCTGCAATTTTTATTTTTTGTTTTTTCTCTTCTTCCATAGTTTATTTTTCTTTGCCTCTTTATATACATCAGGAATCCGGGTTTCCAAATCAATTAAAGATGCTCGGATTTTTTCTTTTATTTCTTTGTCGTATTCGTCATCAGTTCTGTTGGGATCAACATAAATCGGATCGCCATACAGGTTAACGATTTCGCAGTGCCCGAGAGGTGTACTCATTCTATCCCACCCGGGAAGTTTTACGAAATTTATTTGCGGTGAATACCATACAACAGGAACTATTGGTACATTGGCAAGTTTTGCAATTTTGATTATGCCGTTTTTGACTTTCCTTAGTGGACCTCTTGGCCCGTCAACTGTAATTGCACCGCATTCACCTGCTTTTAATCTTTCAACCATTTGTATTGTTCCGCTTATACAACCTTTTCTGTTTGAAGATCCGCGAACTGTCTTAAATCCCATTTTTTCTACGACGCGCGCTATGATTTCCCCGTCATCAGAATTGCTTATCATTATACTTAAATGGGCTTTATCTTCTATTCCATATACACAAAATTGATGCATATGCCAAAGCGCATATATACATGGTTTTAATTCTTTATTATTAATCTCAACTATATGCGTGAAAAATTCTTGAATATGCATAATTCCATATGCTATATCAGATAAAGTTGATTTATTTTCTTTGTTTGAAAGTCGTACCATAAAATTTATTATACCATAAATATTTTGTCATGTTTGCTCAAGCATATATTTTTCAAATATCCTACATCCTGTGGACTTGCACAAATTCTTTTTTACGGTATAATTCAGTAAGATACATGTATAATTAGAAGGATAGAAAGATGAATGTTACACTAGAAAACGAAAAAGACAACGTTGTAAAAATGGATATTACCATACCAGCTAAAGATGCTGCCGAAGCTTATAATAATGCAGTTAGAAGAATTTCACAATATATAAATGTCGATGGTTTTAGACGCGGCAAGGCTCCAAGAGCTGTTGTTGAAAGACACGTCGGTATTGACAGAATTAAACAGGAAGCTCTTGAAGCTGTTCTTCCTGCTGTTCTTACCAAAGCTATTCAGGAAAATCAACTTGATATAATTACACAACCTTATGTAACTTCTTTTAAATATGATGTAGGGTCTGATATGAAAGTTGTTGCAAAAGTTGAAACCAGACCGGAAGTTACTCTTGGAAGCTATAAAGGACTTACCGTAAAAGTTCAGGAAAATGAAATCCCTGAAAATGCCGTGCAAAATTCTATTGATAACCTGCTTAACCAGCATTCTACTCTTGAACTGGTTGTAGACAGAAATGTTAAAGATACTGATATTGTTACAATAGATTTTGAAGGTTTTGTCGGTTCTACCAAGGGCGAAAAAATTAAGGGCGGTGAAGGTAAAAACTACCCGCTTGATATAGCTCATTCTAATTTTATACCTGGTTTTGCAGAGCAACTCGTTGGTAAAAAACTTAATGATAACTTTGAAATTAAGGTAACTTTCCCTGCAGATTACCATGATGAAAGTCTTAAAGGACAGGATGCTGTTTTCAAAATTAAAATTAATGAAATTAAAGAACGAAAACTTCCTGAATTGAATGACGAATTTGTTCAAAAAGTTTCCGCGTTTAAAACAGTTGATGAGTTAAAAGCTGATGTTGAAAGCTTTTTGAAAAATCAAAAAGAAACAAGAGATAAACATTCAGCAGAAAATGAAGTTTTCAAAACTGTAGTTGAATCTGCAAAAGTTGATATTCCTCAGGCTATGATTGACCGTGAAGCTGCTTCTTTAAAGGAAGATTATAAACAAAGATTAGCGGCTCAGGGGCTTACCTGGGAAATGGTTACAAAAAGCCAGAATGAATCAGATTTATTAAAAACTATTAGTGAAGATGCTCTTTTGAGAATAAAGAATTCTCTTGTTATTGATAAAATTGCTAAAGATGAAAATATTAAAATTGAAAAGAACGATATTGAAACTAAAATTAATGAAATCGGTGCAGCTTACAGAATGACTGCAGCTGATGTGTTAAAACAATTCGGTAAAAATCCTGAATTTGTCGCATCACTTTCTCAACAGGTGTTGAATGACAAAGTCAGAGATATTCTTATGGCAAATAACAAAGTAGAATTTGTTCCTGCTAAAAAAGAAAAAGTTGAATCAAAATAGAAAAGTAGATATAATATATTAAATAAGAAAGGGAATAATCATGAGTTTTGTACCTGTAGTAATTGAACAATCCAGCAGAGGAGAACGTTCGTTTGATATTTTTTCAAGATTGTTGAGAGAAAGAATTATTTTCCTCGGCACTGCTATTGATGATATGGTTGCAAACCTTATTGTTGCTCAGTTATTGTTACTGGACAGTGAAAATCCGGAAAAAGATATCATGTTATATATTAACAGTCCTGGCGGAAGTGTTACTGCAGGTTTGGCAATTTATGATACTATGCAGCATATTAGAGCAGATGTTTCTACTATTTGTCTTGGACAAGCTGCTTCTATGGGTGCATTTCTCCTTTCTTCAGGAGCTAAAGGGAAGAGAATGGCTCTCCCTCACTCAAGAGTTCTTATTCACCAGCCTTTAGGCGGTGCTCAAGGTCAGGCTACTGATATTGAAATTCAGGCTGCTGAAATTTTGAGATTGAAAAAGACATTGAATGAAATTTTAGCTTCTAATACCGGTCAATCTCTTAAAAAGATTGAAAAAGATACTGACAGAGATTATATTATGACTCCTGCAGAAGCTCTTGAATACGGTATGATTGACAAAGTTATTTCAAGAGATGTTATTAAAAACTAATATAACTTTTTGAAAGGTAGATTACTAATGCCTAAACATGATGACAGCAGATTAAAATGTTCATTTTGCGGAAAATCACAGGATCAGGTTAAAAAACTGATTGCCGGTCCTGAGGTTTATATTTGCGATGAATGTGTTGAACTTTGTAATGAAATTCTTGATGAAGAATTTTTTGATAACAAAGAAAAAGACGGCGATATAGAAAGTCCGGAAGTTTCTGAAAAACCAATTCCGAAACCGCATGAAATCAAGGCTTATCTTGATGAATATATTGTTGGTCAAGATGATGCTAAAAAGGTTTTGGCGGTTGCTGTCTATAATCATTATAAGCGTCTTAAACATAACAAATCTGCTGACCTCAAGAATAATGTTGAAATTCAAAAGTCAAATATTCTTCTTGTCGGGCCTACAGGCAGCGGAAAGACTCTTCTTGCTCAAACACTTGCAAAGATGCTTGATGTACCGTTTGCCGTGGCTGATGCTACTACCTTGACTGAAGCCGGTTATGTCGGTGATGATGTCGAAAATATTTTACTTCGTTTATATCAAAATGCTGAATTTGATTCTGCAAAAGCTGAACGTGGTATTATATATATTGATGAAATTGATAAAATTGCCCGTAAATCAGAAAATACATCTATTACAAGAGATGTATCAGGTGAGGGTGTACAACAGGCTTTATTAAAAATGATTGAAGGTACTGTTGCTCATGTACCTCCACAAGGTGGCAGAAAACACCCGCATCAGGAATTTATTGAAATTGATACAAGTAATATTCTATTCATTGTCGGTGGCGCTTTTGTCGGCCTCGAAAAAATTATTGAACACCGTACTGCTGATGGTTCTTCAATCGGTTTTGGCGCAAAAGCCCCGTTATCTCAAGCTGAAAAAGAAGCTAATGCTGTTAGAATGTTGAAAAAATTGCAGCCGGAAGACTTGTTAAAATTCGGTCTTATACCTGAATTTATCGGTCGTATTCCTACTTATGCGGTCTTAGATCAGCTCAATGAAAAAACATTGAAAATGATATTGACTGAGCCAAAGAATGCTGTATTGAAACAGTATAAATGTCTTCTTGATATGGATGGCGTTGATTTGGAATTTGAACCTGAGGCTGTTGATTTGATAGCACAGGAAGCTATGAAGCGTAAAACTGGTGCACGTGCATTGAGAGCCATTGTTGAAGAAATTATGCTTGATGTTATGTACGATGTTCCATCAAAAGGTGATATGGATAAATTTGTTGTTACGGCTGATATGGTTAAAAACCGTAAAAATGCTGAACTAATTAAGCTTCCTACAAAACACGAATCAGAACAAGAAATTAGTGCTTAGCAGGAGCCTCTGTTAGCGTCAGGAGTATTTATGGAAAAAAGCAAAACACTTATCTTAATAGATGGTCATGCATTGGCTTTCAGACAGTATTTTGCTCTTGAACGTACTAATATGAAAACTACTGATGGTACTCCTACATGGGCTGTGTACGGTTTTTTTAAGGCTATTTTTGATTTGCTGAAGAATGAAACTATTCATCCGGATGCTATTGCTGTTACTTTTGATGTTAGCCACCATACATTTAGAACTGAAAAATTTGCTGAGTATAAGGCTAATCGTGAGGCAATGCCTGATCCTATGAGAATTCAAATGGGATTAATTTCTGACGGATTAAAGGCTTTTAATATCCCTGTTTACGCTAAAGAGGGTTTTGAAGCTGATGATGTTATCGGGACTATATCTAAAAAGGCGTGTGAACTCGGGCATAAAATTTTAATTTTGACCGGCGATCAGGATGCTTTTCAGTTAATTGACCGTGATGGCTGCGTTAAGGTTATTATTCCGTCCAGGGGGGAATTAAAGGAATATGACTGGCAGGCTGTTTACGATAAATTGGGTGTATATCCAAATCAGGTTATTGATTTTAAAGGTCTGCGCGGAGATACATCAGATAACATTCCTGGAATTAAAGGAGTAGGCGAGAAGACGGCTCAAAAACTTCTGGCTCGTTACGGGACTTTGGATAATGTTCTTGCTAATTGTGAAAATATTCCGGAAAAAGCAATTAAAGAAAAAATTTGTGCCGGGATAGAGCAGGCAAAGTTAAGTCAGTTTCTTGCAACGATTATATGTGATGTTGATATTGATTTTGACTTTGATGCTGCAAGAGTGAATTTACCTGATGTGTCAGAGGTTACTGAATTTTTGAAGCGTATGCAGTTTTATAGTTTTATTAAAAATATAAATCCGATTATGCATTCATTTAATAAGAACATTGATGCTGGTGAAAGCAAATCTCTTACTTTTGATTCCGGGGTACCTATGCAGCTTGGCTTTTTTTCTGAAGCTATAAAATCGGAGATTAACAAAAATGAATTATCCTGTGATAGAGTTTTGATTACTGATTCAAGTGATTTTTCCACAATGCTCTATTCTTTGCGTGATAAATCTGTAATTGCATTTAAAATAGAAGCAGATGTGGAAAATGCAGTTTCATCAAATTTAATTGGTATAAGTATCGGTTTTAACAAAAACTTTGCGGTTGTAGACGGTAAAATGGCTGTTAAAAATTCTGGGGCGGTCTCTTCAATTTATTATATTCCACTCGGGCATAAAATTCCAAATCAGTTGCGTGCCGAGGATGTTTTGCAGGGGCTTAAGAAAATTTTCGAAGATGAAAATGTTAAGAAAATAACTCATGATTATAAAACAGAATATAATGTTTTGCGTAATTGTGGTATTAATCTCAGCGGCGTAATTTTTGATACAATGCTAGCAAGCTATATAAAAAATCCGGCAAGAAGTCATCTTATTGATGTTCAATCAATTGAACATTTAGAGCATGCTATGTGTGAATATACCAGATATGAGGCTGATAAGAAAAAAAGAGTTAAAATTCAGGATGCAAATATAACTGATGTTTTATCCTATGAAGCCGATGTTGTAGACACTATACTCGGACTTGCTAAATTTTGGAATTCAGAACTTGATGCTGATGAACTATCAATACTCAAAAATATGGAATTACCGCTGGCAAAAGTACTTGCAGATATGGAGTTTGTTGGTGTTTCCGTTGATGTGGATTATCTTGGAGAATTAGCTGTTGCACAAGAAGTTGTTATGAAAAGGCTTGAGCGTCGAATTTATGATATTGCCGGCGAGGGATTTAACATAAATTCTCCGCGTCAGGTTTCTGAAATCCTGTTTGATAAATTGCAGATAAAATCAAAACGCCGTAAAGGAAAAAAACAAAATTCAACAAGTGCTGATATTCTGGAAGAGCTTGCCCCTGATTACGAGATTGTTCAGCTGATATTGCAGTACAGACAGTATACAAAGTTTCGTTCTAATTATACGGAGGCGCTTCCTCAACTAATCAGTCCTGTTGACGGTAGAATTCATACTACTTATAATCAAACTATAACTGCTACCGGACGTCTTTCATCATCAAATCCTAATTTACAAAATATTCCTATTCGTTCTGAAGAAGGCAGTAAAATTCGTAGAGCCTTTATTCCGAAAGATAAAAATACTTCATGCATTTTGTCAGCCGACTATTCTCAAATTGAACTCCGCTTGCTTGCTCATATTTCTGAAGACAAACATCTTATTGATGCTTTTAACAGTGGCGAGGATGTGCATACTCTTACGGCTTCAAAGGTTTTTGATGTTCCGGTTTCCAGGGTAACCAAGGAGATGAGGTATAAGGCTAAAGCCGTTAATTTTGGTATTGTTTACGGACAAAGTAAGTACGGACTTTCAAAGGCTCTCGGGATAAGCAGTGCTGATGCAGATATGTTTATTGAAAAATATTTTGCGACCTATCCTCGAGTAAAAGCTTACATGATTTCTACCATAAAACTTGCGCAGGATACCGGGTTTGTAGAAACAATGTATGGCAGAAAACGCTATTTGACTACAGAATTAAGCAGTTCTAATAAAATGATTAGAGAATTCGCTAAGAGAGCTGCTATTAACCAGCCGATGCAGGGTTCTGCAGCGGATTTGATTAAAATGGCTATGATTGAATTTTCTAATAAATTGAAAGAAAATAATCTTAAGTCAAAATTGATAATGCAGGTTCACGATGAACTTGTTGTTGAGGTCGAAAAAGATGAACTTGATCTGGTAACAGCTCTTGTCAGAGAAGCAATGGAGCTTAATCAGCCTTTGAAAGTTCCTCTGGTTGTAGATATTAATGTGGGGGATTCATGGCAAGAATTATAATTGCAGTTTTGGGTTTATTTTTATTTGCAGTTGCTCCTGTTTCTGCGGAAACTGTTATGACTGTTCAATCTCTTGTGACTCCGCAAAATGTTGATTTTGAGTATTGCAATAAAATTTTTAATATAAATGCTGAACGCTTATTTTATTTAACTATTGCAAGCATAAATGCAAACAAGTTTAAAATAGATGAAATTCAGTCAAAATCAGGGTATATTTTATTTACTGCCGCAGATAAGCAGTTTTTGGCAAATATCGCATCTTTAGATGACAAACGTGCTATATTAAAAATTACTCCGGCGAATAATATTTATTACTTCCCGCTCGGGATTGTTGTTAACCTTTTTAAATATATTGAACTTAATACTGATTTGCAGACGGTTGAATTAAAAAAGATATAATTCTGTGAGAATAGATTTAATTTAATACAGCAAAAGCCTCATCAACAACCGCAGAAATTTCAGGCTCTTTGTATAAATTTTCTCTTCCAAATTCCAGCCATACGAGGTATTCTATATTGCCAGACGGTCCTTTTATGGATGAGTAGGTGAGTCCTTTCACCGTGTACCCTAAATTAAGCGCGCAGTTAAGTACGTTATTTATTACTTCAGCATGAACTTTTTTATCTTTAACAACTCCGCCTTTTTCAACTTTTTCTTTGCCTGCTTCAAATTGTGGTTTTATAAGACATATCATTTCATGATAATTTTTATTTAGTAATTTTTTCAGATTTTCAAGAACTTTTGTCAGCGAAATGAAAGATAAATCGCTGACAAGTAAATCTGCAACCGGTTCATTTTCTGAATATATATCAGAAAAATTACATATTTTTAAGTTAGTTCTCTCAATTGTTTTAACTTTTTCTGATGAGCGGATTTTCCAATCAAGCTGCCCGTATCCGACATCTACTGCGTAAACGTATCTGGCGCCGTTTTGTAAAAGGCAGTCAGTAAAGCCGCCAGTTGAAGCTCCTGCATCAAAGCAAACCCTATCCTGAACTTTTACAGGAAATGTATCCAGAGCTTTTTTTAATTTAAATCCGCCGCGGGATACGTATGGCATTGATTTTACCTGAATATCGTATTCTTTTTCGGGTGAAATTTGAAAACCTGATTTTGTTATATATTCGTCATTTATTTTTACATGTCCTGCAAGGATTGCTGCTGAAGCTTTGCTTTTTGTTTCAAAATATCCCAAATCTGTCAGGTATTTATCCAGTCGTTCTTTTTTCATATATGATAAATCCTTTCGGCATTCCGGGTTGTTATTTCCGCAACTTCCTCAACAGGGATTCCTCTCAGATAAGAAATCTCTTCTGCCACATATTTTACATAAGCAGGTTGATTTTCTTTTCCCCTGAATGGGACAGGAGTCAGGTATGGCGCATCGGTTTCAAGTATAATTTTTTCAAGCGGAATTTCTTTTGCAACTTCTTTCATTTTTATTGCATTTTTGAATGTCACAACCCCGCCTAAACCTAAATACCAGCCCTCTTTGATACATTCTTGTGCAAATTCAACACTGCCTGAATAGCAGTGCAGAACTACATCTGAACCTTTATTGTATTCTTTAAGTATATTAAACGTATCTTTATGTGCTTCTCTATCGTGGACACAGATGGGAAGATTTAGACGATTTGCAAGTTTTATCTGCCTTATAAAAACTTCCTGCTGTATGTCATTGAATGACTTATCCCAGTAGTAGTCTAATCCTATTTCTCCTATTGCAACAATTTTGTTGTGTCGAGCAGCGTTTTCTATATGCTTTTCAGCTTCATCGTTGTATAATTTTGCTTCTGATGGATGTACTCCGAGCATTCCAAAACAATTTTCGTATTTTTCTATTAATGGAAATATTACTTTGTCTGAATCCGGTGTTACGCCCGGAATAATCATTTTTTTTACGTTATTTTCTTCTGCAAGCCTGATTATGTCATCGCTTGAGAAGTTTTCTATCATATCAATGTGGGTATGGGTATCTATGAGATATTTATTCATAAAATTATTATAACACGTACAAATTTCCGTAAAAATATGTTATAATTACTATATGGAAAAGAAGAGTGATTTAAAAATTACAATTACGCATCTGTATCCTAAACTATTAAATTTATATGGTGATATAGGTAATATTATTACTTTAAAAAAACGCTGTGAGTGGCGCGGAATTTCCGTAGAATTATTAGAGGTTAATCCTGGAAAAGAAATCCCTGCGTCTGATATCTATTTTATAGGCGGCGGACAGGATAAGCAGCAAATTGATGTTGCGGCGGAATTGAAATTTAATAAAGATTTTCTTACGGAACAGCGTGATTCAGGTGCGGTTTTTCTGGGAATTTGCGGGGGATATCAGCTCTTAGGGCATTATTATCAGCCGCATAACGGTGACAAACTTGAGGGGATTTCTCTTCTTGATGCATATACGGTTGCGGGAAAAAAACGTTTTATCGGTAATGTTACCGCTAAAATAGATTATCTCACTCCTGATACGCTTGTCGGGTTTGAAAACCACAGCGGGCTAACCTATCTTCAGGGAGAAACAAAACCGTTGGCGATGGTGACTGTGGGTAATGGAAATAACGGTTCTGACAAGACGGAGGGGGCTCGTTATATGAATGTTTTCGGTACATATCTCCATGGTTCTTTCCTGCCTAAAAATCCTCATTTTGCTGATTACCTTATTGAACTTGCACTTGAGAAACGATATGGTGAACATATTCAGCTTGATAACCTTGATGATGATTTTGAGTTAAAAACACATTTATCTCTCGTCGGTAAAGCTTATTGAGTCCTAACAATTTCCTAACATTTCTATGGTATAATTTTTAATATGAAGAAGAGAAAAATTTTTGCACTTGTAATTAGTATTGCATTTCTTATATTAATTTTTTACAAGATTGATTTGTCTGAACTTATTGATACTTTTAAAAATTTTGATTGCAAAAATTTATTATGGATAATTATATTTTACGTACTTTCGCTTTATATCAGAGGTGTTCGCTGGAAAGCATTGCTTTTGAATGATTCAAAATATTCATCATTGAGTCTTGCCGAGATTTTTACTGTCGGTAGTATGTTGAATGTTTTTTTGCCAGCGCGTGCAGGTGATGTATATCGTGCATATTACCTCGGGACTGTAAAAGAAGAGCGCAAAATGAAAGTGCTTGGTTCTATTATTTTGGAACGTATTTTTGACGGAATTTGTGTATTTTTGATATTACTTTTTGCTGTTATGATGTATTGCAGACAGGCGTGGATTTTCCATCTGGCTTTCGGTATCGGAGCTTTATTTATAGGTTCTCTTCTAATTTTTTATCTGATTTTCAAGTTTGACAAAATTGATTGGATTTTTGCCCAAATTTCTAAATTATTCAAACCTTTCCCTGAAAAGATTTCATCCCCGCTGCTTACTTTTACTGATAAAGTAAGAAATTATATGAACTCTTTTATGCAAGGATTTCAGGTTTTGGACAGTCTGAAGTATACTATGATTGCTGTTGGAACTAGTTTTCTTGTATGGGGGCTGGAAGCTTATGTAGCATTTTTGATTGTTGATAGTTTTGATTTAGGTTTACGGTTTGCTGCTGCGTTCTTTGTTATCAGTTTAACATCTTTTTCTACAATGATTCCATCAACTTCAGTATTTCTAGGTCCTTATCAGTATGCATACATTCTTGCTCTTGGTATTTTTAGTATAGAAAAATCAACAGCTCTTGCAGTATCTGCAATTCATCAGGCTATATTTATGCTTATTCTGACTATTCTTGGAGGATATTATTTGTTTAAATGTAATATTTCGCTCAAGGATATTGAGAAAGCTACAGAAGAAAATTAAATTTGCCTGTTTATGTGTAATAATAAAAAGACGGTCTTAATAACCGTCTTTTTATTTGTAATGTTGTATTGAATTTATTTTATTTAATATTTTTAACAATATCTATTAAGTGTTCCACAGCAGTTTCAGGAGTAACTGTTTCAACTTCGCCGGTAGCTCTTGTTTTGTATTCAACAAGACCGTCAGTTATGGTTTTTCCTACTGTTACACGGTACGGAAAACCGATTAAGTCAGCATCTTTGAATTTTACTCCTGCGCGTTCGTCACGGTCATCAAGCACAACTTCAACGCCTGCTTTCAGTAATTCTTCGTACATTTTTTCTGCGGTTTTCATCTGTAATTCATCCTGAATGTTTACAGGTACAATTACAACATGGTAAGGTGCAATTGAAATCGGCCATTTTATGCCGTGTTCATCATAGTGTGCTTCTACTGCTGCTGCTGCTGTCCTTGAAATCCCTATACCGTAACATCCCATTACGTATGGGTGTGATTTGCCGTTCTTATCAAGGTAAACCGCGTTCATCGGTTTGGAATATTTTGTTCCTAGTTTGAATATATTTCCGACTTCAATACCCTTTGTTACAAAAAGCGGTTTTCCGCATTGCGGACAAAGTTCTCCTGATTGTACAAGTCTTATATCAGCGTATTTTGTATCTTTCGGCAGATTTAAATCCATAAGATTTGCACCTACAAGGTGTTTGTCTGTTTGATTTATACCTACAACAAAATTTTTCATATCTTTAACAGTTTCGTCTACAACAATCGTTACGCCGTTCATTCCTTTTGGTCCTATAAATCCAGGCACTGCATCAAAGCCTTTTTCTGACATAAGTTCCGCAATTTCTGCTGATGATGCTATTCTGATATCTATTCCGCCTACGGAGTTCATTAATTTAGTTTCTTCTACGGACTTGTCAGCTCTAATAAGTGCCAGTACCGGTTTTTTGTCTACTATATAGACCAGAGTTTTCAAAATTAATGTGTCAGGAATATTAAGAAACTTGCTTAATTCTTCTATTGAATGTGTATTCGGGGTATCAACTACTTTAGTTTCTTTAAAGTAATCTTTTCCGTCAACGACCGCAGCAGGAAGTTTTGATACTGCATGGTTTGAGTTTGCTGAATAGTCGCAATCATTACAATAGAAAACGTCATTTTCTCCGGCATCTGTACCTGTAATTACCATAAATTCATGGCTTACGCTTCCGCCGATTGCGCCTGAATCAGATTGAACCATTTTTGTTTCAAGCCCGCATCTTTCGAAAATTCTTTTATAAGCTTGCGCCATATTTTCGTATTCTTTATCAAGACCGGCTTCATCAACGTCAAAGCTGTAAGCATCTTTCATAATAAATTCACGACCTCGCAGCAAGCCATAACGCGGTCTGACTTCATCACGAAATTTAGATTGAATCTGGTACAAATTAACAGGCAGCTGTTTGTAAGATTTCAATCCGTCACGTGCAATTGATGTGATAACTTCTTCGTGTGTAGGTCCAAGACACATCACTCTGTCGTGGCGGTCTTTCATTCTCATAAGTTCTTTGCCGTACACTTCCCAGCGGCCTGATTCTTCCCAGAGTTCTTTAGGCTGAACAAACGGCATAAGAAGTTCCTGTGCACCTGCTCTGTCCATTTCTTCTCTGACTATATTTTCAACTTTTTTTAATACTCTCCACATCAGGGGTAAATAGTTATAAACACCTGATGTAAGTTTTCTTATATATCCTGCGCGGGCAAGCATCTTGTGTGATACTACTTCCGCATCAGACGGAAACTCTCTCAGGGTTTGTACAAATAATTTTGACATTTTCATAGTAATACATCCTCTTAATTCATTTTATAAGATTATTTTACCATGCTGAAAAATATTCTGCATAATTATTTGTACAGGCTTTGCTTATTATAAATTTCACAACTTCAAGCCGGCGCGAAGTTTTATCTCTGTGCTTCAGCTAAGAATTTGTCATATTCAAGTTTAACAAGTTTTGGATTTACAGAAAGTGTCTGGTGATTGTCGAGAGCCTTTTCCATTGCTGCGGCATAAGTCTCATTATCTCCGTTTTTCTTTGCAATTTGCGCCTGTATATAGTATAAATCTCCGTTATCGCCGCAATTTTGGATTGCTGTTTGGATTACTCCGGCGGCTTCTTGTAAATTCCCTGCTTTTGCGAGGATTTTTGAGTAAACTTCATAGGCATCAATATCTTTCGGGTTAAGTTCCAGAGTCTTATTAAGTTTTTCTGCTGCAGCATCATAATCCCCGTTTTCGTAGTCAATTACCGCTAGGTTATAGTACGCCCAGCTGTATTCTGGCGATAGTTCCAGTACTTTATGAAATTTTTCTGTTGCACCTGCGTAGTCACCTGTATCTTTTAAGATATTCCCTATATAAAATTGTGCGTATATGTCTTCATCATTTAAATCAATAGTTTTTTGAAAATTTATGAGTGCATTTTCTTTGTCATCTTTTTTTAGATAGCATATACCGAGATTAAAAAATGAATTAGAATCATCAGAATCGGTTTGCAGAACTTTTTCAAAACATTCTATTGCTTTGTCGTATTCTTGTTTTTCGATATAAACCAAGCCGAGATTGTAGTAGGCATCAATTTCTTCCGGTGCGGCTTCTATTGCTTTTTGATAGAAATATTCCGCTTTGTCATAATTTTTTAGTTTTTCATAGACAATACCTAAATTATAGAAAATACCGCTGTCCGACGGAAAAATTTTGGCAAGGTATAGAAAGTGCTGTAGAGCTTCTTCCGGAAATCCGGTGTCCAGTAAAAGTACTGCAAGCTGTCTTCTTGCCTGAAAATTCGATTGATCTTCTTTCAAAATATTTTGAAGTTCTTCTATTTTATCCAGATTTGACATAATTTAATCATAACAGTATTTTTCTATATGTGCAAATATGTTGCTTTTTTATCCCGAATAGTTTAAAATTACTGAATAAGAGGAGTGTATTATGAAATTTAAAATTATAACTTTTATATTATTGGTGATGTTGTCTATTCAAAGCGTTTTTGCCGCACCTTTTCAGGCTGACGCTAAGACAAAGCGTATCCCTGCGGGAACTAAATTTACATTAAAGTTTCTTGACCCTGTTACATCTCTCGGGGGAAATGCTGATTTTTCTGCGATTATGATGAATGATCAGACTGCGGAAACCGATGTTATTTTGCCGTCCGGCTCTGTTGTGAGAGGTGCTATCAATAGAATAGTTCCTGCAAGAAGATTTTCTAAGGGGGCTATTGTTTATCTTGACTTTGACCATGTTGTTACACCTAACGGTCGTCAGGTGCCATTGTCAATGGCTGTTGTCGGCAGAGCAGATTTGACGACTGACGGCGGAATTACTACTACCAGAGGTTACTGGGATGCTGTAAAAGAAAATGGTCGTAAAACAAAAGAAATTACTAAAAATGCAATAGACTGGGCTGATTATACTTTTGATAATGCTGCTGCAAGATATACTATGGTGACTCTAAGTGCTATAGGCGGCGGTATTGGCGGCGGTGCTTATTTTGTTTACGATAGTATTGCTGATATGATTAGAAAAGGTAAAGATGTAGCGCTTCCTGCAGGTGAAATTATGAATGTAATTCTTGTTGAACCTATTGATGTACCTGTAATTTAGTTTATGGAAGGATTGATGTGACAATTGCAAATTTTTTCAAATACAAAAAACTAAGGTTGCTTGAATTCAGAAACAAACTTTTTACGGCTATATTTTATAATAAACTAACTCTATATTTATTTTCAAAACGTTATTTTAAGTATAAAAATAAGCCGTCATTAAAAATTGGTTTTCTCAGGCTTCATAATGAAGAAAATACGATTATACCGTGTTTAATGTCTGTGGATTATATGTTTGATAAAATTGTTGTAATTTATTCAGATATTACTGATGATAGTCTGAATCATTTGTATGATTATATTCAAAAAAATAATCTGCAGGAAAAATATCTTATTGAAAAATATCCTTATAATGTTTATCCGCCTCATCATGAAATTTATTTTTTAAAGAGTCATTTTTTTTTACCAACCAAGAGTTACCTCTCTGCGTATTACCGGTTCGGATTTAATATATGCAAAAAACTTGCAAAAGGACATAACGGATTTGTTGCAAAAATTGATGCTGATCAAATTTATCTGCCGGATTGCTTTATAGAAATTGAAAAAATGATGGAAGATGACCATTATGCATATCTTGTGAATTCTTATGGCGGATTTGACGGACATATCAATGGTAATGAGTACAAAATAGATTATTCTCATGGTAATACAGGACGTAACGGATTTTATACTGACCACATAATTATTCCGTTTTCTCTTATTAATTTTACCTTTTATAACATGGAAATAAAAAACAGCCCTCATAAGGTTGCATGGGAACGGCTGCAGCATCCTTTGCTATGGTTAGGACTGCAGAAACAATCAAATTCACCTATGTGGTTCCATTTTGATAGAAAAATACCTTATAAAACTGCCAATTTAAAAAAATTGACAGAAGAACAGAAAAATCTTTATTATAAGAATATTTATCCACTTTTAGTGAAAACAAATTCTCCATACAAGGATTTGATTATAGAATAATATATATATCTTCTTTAATTTTTTCCTACCTGATTTCTGCCGTTGTTTTTTGCATTGTAGAGTCGTTTATCTGCTGCTTCAATC
Organism: Candidatus Gastranaerophilales bacterium; assembly: GCA_944323595.1. Taxonomy (GTDB): domain Bacteria; phylum Cyanobacteriota; class Vampirovibrionia; order Gastranaerophilales; family Gastranaerophilaceae; genus CALUVN01. Next base: position 94,733 of record CALUTF010000003.1, read on the forward strand.
AATTCTGACGGAGTTTCTCCATCAAACGGGTATGTTGAAACGCCAAGGCTTATTGTTACATGGGTTTCCTTGTCATTATTAAGTTTAAATATTTTTTGCGACACGATTGTACAAATTTTTTCTGCAGTTGTTATTGCTTCATCTTTTCCTGCATTCGGTAGGATTATGCTCATTTCTTCTCCGCCGTAACGGCATACTACATCTGTTGCGCGGACATTGCGTTTCAGTATTTGCGCAACCTGCCTTAATACGGCATCTCCTGATTGGTGTCCGTAAGTATCATTGAATTTCTTGAAGAAATCAATATCAATTATTATCAGTGAAAAATTAGTTTCATAACGTTTAGAATGTTCAACATTCATTTTCATTTGATCTTGAAAATATCTGTGGTTGTAAAGATCAGTAAGCCCGTCTGTTGTTGCAAGTTTGTACTGCTGTTCAAAGTCGCGGGATTTAATCAGATATTTTACGATAAGAGATGTTATGAAAGCTAGAATTACCGCAAGAAGCGGATATATTAGCTCTATCCAGATATTTGAAAGTTTCATTGCATAGTATGAGAAAATTACATAAGCCATATAGATAGCAACTGTACTTGTTGAGGCGATTATGGCTGATGAAATTTGCATAACTAACAATGCTGTTATTAGTGCCAGTATAATACTTACTATAACGGTTACGTGTTTTCCTGCTTTTGTTATAAAGTTGTTATCAATAAGATTATTGACGTATGTTGCCTGAACTTCTACCCCGGGATAAATCTTTCCTGCCGGAACTGTTTTTATGTCAAAAAGGCTTGCGGCTGTTGTTCCGAAATAGATGATTTTATTTTTGAACGAATAATTTAAATCAGTAGGTTCACCTTTTATTTTTTTGATTAATTTATACATCGGGATATGCGTATAAGTACCGCTTGGACCGTACCAATTTAGTATCGCACTTCCGTCTTTGTCAAGATAAACTTTTCTGTCGCCTAATATAAGATTTGAATTTTTATCTACAACATAAGACTTGATATCCTGTCCCTCTACTGTTTTCAGGTAATCTAAACCTACTTTCAAGCCGAGGTGCGGATAGAATTTATTCTGATATCGTGCAAACATCGGCATTTTTCTGAGGATACCGTCATCTGCTCTGGATACATTTATTATCCCGACATTTGATGTTGAATTTAGTATATCAGAGAGTATTGCGCGGCAATTTGAGAAAGTAATATCATCAAAATTTATATCGTCAGAGTGATTTTCAACCTGTATAGCCAGTGTGTCAGGTAATTTTACCGGCTTTCTCAGTTCTTCCGGCTGGTTATCAAAGTTCATTGCAGTGTATACATTAGGGTATTTTTTCATGGCTTCAACAAGCGCTTTGTCTGCATTTGGTTTGCTTTTTAAGGATTTTACAAACATAAGGTCAAATGCTATAATTTTGGGCTGCTGCTGTTCCAGATATTCAATCATTTGAGCGTATATGTCACGCGTAAGCGGCCATTCCCCGTAATTGTCAAGGATGTATTCATAACTGGCATCATCTATTGCTACAATTACAATATCGTCATTAACCTTTTTGGCATTGGCGTTAATCATAACGGTTTGCCTCAAGTCAAAGGTTCTGCTTTCCACTATGTCTATAAATGAGTTTAAATTTGTCTTTTTAAATCCCCAGAATAATAAGCTTAATATCAGTATTAAACCGATAAGATATAATATTTTTTTCAGCATACACACTCTCTTCTTGAAAAATCAAATTACTTTGTTATTTCAGTATAGTGGAATGATGAAGATTTGGCAATAAAATTTTTCATTAAAAATTGTTTTTCAAGGATAAAATTATTTAATTTAAGCACATCTGTGGAATATGAGAGTTCATCAGGATTTTTAAGATATTTCAGCAGGCATTTTTCGTGGAGGTTCATTATTTTCATCACCTTATAATATGTTCGACTTGTTTATATTATTTCAAATTGTAAATTAAATTACATCAACCTTTTATACGTTTTGAACGTGCTCTCTACTGCATTTGTACTATCAGGACTATTCAAAAATAGCGCAGGACTTGAATTTAAATTGTATTTAGTGTATAATATATATACAGCACTAGTACAAGAAATATAAAGGTGGTGAAAACATAATGGCAGAAGTTAAAGTCGGCGAAAACGAATCAATTGAAAGCGCATTGCGTCGTTTCAAGAAAAAAATTCAAAAAGCCGGTATTCTTTCAGAAGTTAAAAAACGCGAAAGATACGAAAAACCAAGCGTTAAAAGAAAACGTAAATCTGAAGCTGCTCGCAAACGTAAAGTGTAAGCACTCGGAAGTTATAAATTTAGAAAAGATGTTGAGTTTTGTTGCTTAACATCTTTTTTGTATTAAAGTTTTTCGCTGCAAATAGGTGTGACCGGATATTACACCGGAGGAATTTGAGCTGGCTGCACTGGATACAGGTACAGAATGCCGTGTCAAAGACGGTGTATTCAAAGGTAAGCTTGCCGGTATTCTCATAAATCCTCAGGCTCTGATTGTTAAAATTAGTCCGGATAAAAATTAATAATATTCCAACGCTTAAATACGCATTATCTTATTATTAAGCTAACCTACATCTATAGGTGGATTATCAAAATTGAAATGCCTGTTTAAATTTATTTTGTTTCAATATAGTTTGTGTTTGGAATATATTCGCTTTGAGTATGTTCGTTGATGTTAATTTTATTGATAATTTTAGCGCGTTTTTTACGGAACAACATATCAACAAAAGCTTCCAAACGGGTGATAAATCCTGCTTCTCCGGTATGTTCATCTATTGTGAGATGTAAAATAGGTTTGTTAAATGATTTTGCACGGCGGATAATTCTTTCTATCATTAATGAATCAGGTCCGCAACCAAATGCTGTCAGGGTAATTATACCGTCGATTTTATTATCTTTCAGGTAATGTCCTGCAGTACCTGTCATTTCAAATTCATTAGCCCAGTAGTGTTCCTGACCTAATGAATTAATCCCGTCCATCATCTGTTCATTTGATAATTGCAATGAAGTGCATACTCTTACATCCATTGCTTCAAGTTTATCAAATATTTTCATTGAGGCTCGTTCATCATAGATATTATATCCGTGTGATACCAGTGCAATAGTTATAGGATATTCTTTTGTAGAACTTTCTATAAATACTTTGCCCTGAAGAGCATAGTTCATTGCTTTTTTATAACTCATGCCTGACTTTGACATAATATGGAAATTGTTATAGCATCTCCAGCCGGCTTTTGAAGCTTTTTTTATAATTTTTTCATCAGTTATACCGAAAGGAGCAGCCATTTCTTTTAAAAATTCATATATACCGTGATTTTTTTCTGATTTATCAAGAGTTGCTTCTATCATCGTAAAATCTTTTTTAACAACATTTCTGACTAAATCAGGAAGTCCTCTGATTTTAGAGCAGTTGTAAATTTTAGGCGCGATTGATTGGAGAGATGGTACAAGAATTTTATCTACTCCTTTATCAATTAAATTAAGTACATGACCTATGTATATTTTAATAGGCAGACAAGTTTCCGTTACAACCAGCGCAGAACCGCTTGACATTGTTTGTTTTGTCGTAACGTCTGATAAAACTATCTTAATCCCTAAATCTGTAAAGAATCCGTAGTAAAACGGATAATTGTGGTAAAATGACATTCCACGCGGAATACCTATTACTTTTTCATTGTTTGTTTTTGTTTTTTCCATGCTGCTATTCGTGTCCTAAATTATTTACTACTCTTATAATACTTCAAATAATATTTTTTGACCATAGTATATTAAAAAATGTTTATTTTTTGTCAGCTTCCAATTGCTAATTTATTATTATAGTGTATGAAAAAGAGAAAAGTAAATCTATTATTTGATGTTACACTTTTGCTTAACGAATCTTCTGCAAACGGCAGGCGTGCAGGTCAATATTTTGTTGCTTATAACTTGCTTATGCAGCTTTTGAAATGTGATAATCTCCACATCACTCTTTTCAGTGAATACAGACAATATATTTTCTTAAGTGAATTTGTCCGTAAACATTTGAAAGATTACAGTAAATTTTCAGTTTATTCCTATAATACCTGGATTGACAGAATGACAATTTCGATTTCAAGAATGCTTTTGAAATGTCAAAAAAAATTGGGTCGTGATAATATTCTGAAAAAATTTATTCGTTTTATCGGTTACAGAATTTTTTATGTATATGAACGATTTTTTAGTAAACCTCACATGAAGGATTACGATGCATTTTTTACCCCAAGCGATCCTATATCATCAGATATTATGCGTATTAAACACTTAAAAAAATATGCTTTTTTACATGATACGGTTCCTGTGTCTTTGAAAGATTTTTATCTGTATAACAATCCTTTTATGGAATGGTTTAATTATCTGGAAAATTCCCTCTCAACTGAATGTACTTATTTTACAAATTCAGAGACAACTAAAAATGATTTTTTGACTTACTATCCTTTTCTAGACGATAAACAGTTTCATGTTGCTCTTCTTGGTGCATCAGAACGTTTTCAGCCCGTTAAAAATCAGGATTTAATAAAGTCGGTAAAACTAAAGTATGACATTCCTACAGATAAAAAATATGCATTTATCCTGTCATCGTTTGATCCGCGTAAAAATTTCTTTTTTGCTCTTGATAATTTTTTAGAATTTATTAAATCTTCCGAAATAGATGATATTGTACTTGTTATTGCAGGTGCTATCAGGGAGTCTTTCCGAGATGTAATGGAGAGAAAACTTGAATCTCTTCCTCTTGATGTGAAAGATAAAATTCTTAAAATTGGTTATGTTGATGATGAAGATGTGCCTGTTTTGTTATCCGGTGCATTAATGTTTGTAATGCCTTCAATTTATGAGGGGTTCGGGATGCCCGTATTAGAGGCAATGAAGTGTGAATGTCCTGTAATTTGTTCAAAGACCTCTGCTATGCCTGAGGTTATCGGGGATTGCGGAATAATGGTTGATCCTTACGAAGATGCCGAGATGATTTCTGCTTACAGCAAAATGTATTTTAATGAAACTTTTCGTAAAAAATGTATAGCCAAGGGTGTATCCAGAGCAAAAAAATTTACATGGGAACGCTGTGCAGGTGTTATTATTGATACTATTTTGTCTGACTTCGGAGTATCGGACAAATGATTCTTAAAAAGCAGATAAAAAAGAATCTGTTATTTGATATAACTTTACTGGTATTTGCGACACCTGAAGATGGTTGTCGTGGTGGGTTGTATTTTGTGGCTTATAACCTGCTTCTCTCTTTTTTGGCGTCGAATGAGTTTAATCTTGTTTTATATGTTGATCACAGGCGATTTTTTAAGCTGAAGTCTTTTATTAAAAATAACCTGTCGGGATACAATAATTTTTCTGTTTATGAGTATAAACCTTATTCTTTATGGTCAAAGTTGTTTTCTTTTTGTTTTTCCTTGACTTACTATTATAAAAAAACAGAAAAAGACTCTTTATTTAGAAAAATATTGCGATTTGTTGCATACAAGTATATTGCTGTATATGAAAAATTTTTCTATCGTCCTGATTTTAGTAAATACGATGCTTTTTTTTCACCTTTCGATCCGTTATCTCCGGAAATATTAAATTCAAATAATCTTAAAAAATATGTTTTTCTCCATGATACACTGCCTGTAGTTTTAAAAGATTTTTATAGACCGGAGCAGACTTACACCTACTGGTATGATTGTATAGAGCCATCATTATCCGAAAAAGTTACTTATTTTGTAAATTCAATATCCACAAAGAATGACTTTTTAAAATTTTATCCTTTTTTACGCGAAGAACAGTTTAATGTAGTTTACCTTGGAGCGAGTGAAAGATTTTCTCCGTGTTCTGATATTGACAAGATTAGCAGGGTAAAGGCTAAATTTTCTATACCTGTTTCTACGAAATACTTTATGCTTCTTTCATCATTTGATCCTAAAAAGAATTTCTTTTTTGCTGTAAATAATTTTATTGAGTTTGTAAAAAGATATAAAATTGAAGATGTTGATATAATTATTTGTGGTGGAATTAGAGACATGTTTAAAACAGAATTTTTTGATTTTTTAAATACACTGCCGGAAATTTATAAAAGCAAAGTCATATACACCGGTTACGTTGATGATGAAGATGTGCCTGTATTAATGTCGGGTGCTTGTGCTTTTTTGATGCCCTCATTATATGAGGGATTCGGGATGCCTATTTTAGAAGCAATGAAGTGCGGGTGTCCGGTGATTTGTTCAAACACATCCGCGATGCCGGAAGTTATTGGAGACTGTGGTATTCAGATTGACCCGCGTAGTGATGAAGATATGTTTAATGCCTATAAGAAAATGTATTTTGATAATGAATTTCGTTTTGAATGTTCAAAAAAAGGGTTAAAAAGGGCTGAATTTTTTACCTGGGAAATGTGTTCAGGATTAATTATGGATAAAATATGTTCGGATTTTGAGGTTGACAAATCTTAGACTGCACCGGATACTGTTGTTATGAGAAGTAAAAGAATCATAGCACTTGTAGATTGCGATTCGTTTTTTGTATCGTGTGAACAGAAAGCCAATCCGGAACTTAAAGGAAAGCCTGTTTGCGTACTTTCTAATAAGGATGGCTGTGTAATTTCCCGCTCTCGTGAAGCTAAGAAAATGGGCATTACTATGGGAATGCCGTATTTTATGGCAAAAAAAGATTACCCTAAGGCTATCTATGTTTCATCACGTCATGATTTTTACGGTGAAGTTTCTAAAGAGGTTATGGCTGTGTTAAATGAATTTTCTCCTGATGTGGAGGTATATTCTGTTGATGAAGCTTTTATTGATTTAACAGGATTGCGCAGACTTTATAAACGTAATTATTATGATTTGGCTCTTTATATAAAGGAAGTGATAAAAGAGCGTGTCGATATCCCTGTTTCAATCGGTGTAAGTTCTTCAAAATCTCTTGCTAAGCTTGCTTCTGACAAGGCTAAAAATTCTGACGACGGGATTTATGTTATAGGTTCAAGAAAGATTATTTCCGAATTAAAGCATACAGATATAAGCGAGATATGGGGGATTGGACGTAATCTTACGGCATTGATGCACAAAAACGGTATTTTGAACGCTTATGAGCTTGTCTCGCAGACAGATGGATGGATTGATAAGAAGATAGGCATACGCGGTTTAGAGATGAAGCATGAGCTTCTTGGAGAATGTGTTTCTCCTGTAGTGAACGGTGTAAAGCTTCCTAAGTCTATACAAAAGACAAGTGCATTTGGAAAGTTTACTTCTGATTTGACATATATTAAGAATGCATTGAATTATCATATCCATAGAGCCTGTGCAAAGTTGCGCAGAATTGATGCAAGATGTTCTACTGTTTCTGTTATGCTTAGGACAAAAGATTTCAGAGTCTTTTATGAAAAAAGGGTTCTTGTTAACTCAACCTGTTATGAGATGGAAATTTCTGATATTGCATTTGAGCTTCTTGAAAAAATTTATAACCCTAATATTCTATATCGCAGTACAGGCATTATACTTGATAATATAAGCTATAACAGCGGCGAGCAGTTATTTTTGTTTGCAAATTCCGATTTAGATGAAAAAAAGGACAGACTTGCAAAATGCATAGACAAGCTTGAAAATAAATTTGGCAAAGATATAGTCCAAACTGGCTTTGTGAAAGATTGTTCAGCTTAAATATTTAAAAATAAATCCTGCGTAACTGCATTTTTAAATTGACTATCAGTAATGAATTGCAATTTAGTATTTAATTTATCTTTCAAAACAAAATCTTTAAGCATGCTTGCGATATCATTATTTAAAGCTAATTTTTCATCTGGTGAAAGATAATTTTGTAAAATGATATCATTGTATGAATCGTTATTTGATTCCTCATATCCGTCAAATCCTGCAAAACTTACTGATGCAACTTCAAGTTTTGCTAGTAATCTAAGTGCCATTATTGTTGAATTATCAAAGTATTTCCATCCTAATTTCATTAATGTATTGTAGTTTATTATATATGTATTTTTAAATGTTTGCGTTGTTATGTTTGAAGTTATAATTTTTTTAGTATTATTGAAAATTTCGGAATTTTTCTCTCTGGCATAATTAAATCTTACCTGATTGCTAAAGAATAGGTAATCGTAGTGATATTCATTTGATATGGCATTAATTCCTATAGTAATAGGCGTATTGTTTATTATATAATTTTTTATTTTATTTTTTTCTGTTATGAGGGTTTTGCCAGGCGCAAGAAGAATAATATTTTTATTCCTAAATGATGTTTTCAATTCATCAATAGCAATACTATCATTGACTTCTTTGTTTTGATAATTTACATAAGTTTTTTCAAGTTTGTCATAGTCATATAATTTACGCTCTTCTTTTGCTAAAGACTCAAGAATAATTTTCATGTCTCTATAGTCTGTTTTGTGAATATTTTGCAGATATGCAATATTGTTAACATGAGAACCAAGTTGTCCTGCAATACAAAAAGGAATACTATAACCCCAGTTATATTTTGCTATAAATCCTTTCATGTAAATATCAATAGTATCCATTATAATATTAGTATCGTAGTTACTGTTATTTTTAATATTAAGATAATTAGATACAAGTTCAGTACATGTATTCCCTGCTCCCCTTCCCATTCCACAAAGGCTAGAGTCTATAATAATTTCTCGATTGCTCATTCTTGCTAATTGTACAAATTCTATTGCAAGTGCAAAAGACAATTGTAAATTGTTATGTGAATGAAATCCAATTTTTATATTTTTGTTTAAATTATTATCTAGTATCATATAAATTCTTTGTAAATCCGATTGATACATTACTCCAAAAGTGTCAACTATAGAAAGAGATTCCGGTTGTACAGTATTTGTAAGTTGAGCAAGCTGAATTAATTCTATATCTGAATAACTTTGTGTATTTGCTGCCTGCAGACAGAGCTTGTAACCTTTCTCTTTTATTTGTTTAGAAAATTTAATTGCTTCTTCAAATTTTTCTTTTGGAAATACTACTCTTATTGAATCAATAGATGCACCATCATAATTTTTTAAATTTTTTATGTCATATCTGCCATAGTCAATCATGGCAAGGAATTGAGTTTTTTTATTTTTAGCTGTCGGTATAAAAGGTATAATATCTTCTGTTGTATGAAAATATGTAGAGCCGTTTTCTCTTGGATTATCCTTTAGCCATCCAACTTCAATCATGTCGATTTTGGCACTGTTAAGATTATTTATTATCCCTTTTATTACATTATCTCCAAATTGACTGTTATTTATATATGCACCATCTCTTAAAGTGCAGTCTAATAGATTAATTTTTGTCATTATAAAACTCCTTGTGTTCTATATACATATTCTGCAAGTTTAAAGTCTGCTTCGTCGTCAATATCAATTGCTTCAAATTTAGAAATTTCAACAAGTAAAGGCTTTTGTCCATATACAAATTTCCATTTTGCCATATCAGCTCTTCTTGCTATAAAAAATCCGTTTGTAATGATATGCCAGTCTGGTAATTTTTGTGATGGGACATGAGCGGCTATAGAAAAATTAACAGGTCCGTTTTCGTTAAAAATATATTCCTTAAGTAATAATGCGCTGGCAACTGAATCGTAATTATTTTTTTTATTTAGGAAAGTATTTATTGCTTTTTCATAAGATTTATAGCCTACAATCGGACAGACGCACGGTGTCCACATCATTATATCGGCATTATTGTTATTAGCAATCCATTCAACAACTTCATTAAAACTTTTTGACACCTCATCACAATATTCAATGGGTCTTTTTTGAGGTGTTACATTTTCTTGTATAGCATATTCAAGCATAATATCGCTGTCAGATGAAACAATGATTTCATCTACCAGGTTTACCATTTTAAGCTGGCGAATTTTATTAACAAGCAGATTTGAATCTCCAAATGGAAGAATATTTTTATTTGGTAATCGTTTACTGCCGCCTCTGACGGGGATAACTGCAGAAATTTTATCAGACATGGCAAACTTCTCCTTTTACTATATTCTCAAGCAATTCAATTTCAGATACATTAGTAAATAATTCAGAGTGAGTGTTAATATATTCTTTTGTATATACATCTCTAAATAAACCTTTTAAACCGATTGGATTGACAGAAATTATCTCGGTTTTTGGATATACATCATCTGCAAACTGTTTTAATCTCACCCAATATCTGTATTGATAGCTATAATCAAAAGGGGTCTCTTGTATATTAAAAGCATTACCTGTCGCTCTGCAATCTGCACTAACAATAAATATTCGCTTAGGATTAGTCCACAAAATAAACTGTATTGCAGAAAATGCTGTACCTGAAAAATCACCTAAAGCTTCGGTTGTTAAATCATAAGCAAATGCATGAGCATGTCTGTCATCAAGATAATATCGTTTTATGTTTGATTGTATTATATCTGACTGCGGTATGAGTTTTACGTTTGGATAAACTTGTGTAAGCCTTTTTTCCGGAATTATCCCATAGAATTTAATACATTTTTCATACTCATAATTGTTCACTATTTTATTTTTATTGCTATCTAAATGTAGTTCTTGCAGGAATACATAGTCAAACTTAACTTTATTGTAATTACAGCTATTGTTTACAGCAATGTATGCCGCATTACTAATTATTGGTTCAAAATATTTTATAGTATTTCCACCACAAATAAGGACAGCATCTTTCCCTAAATTAATATTTTTATACTCACCAAATGTTTCTCGATGCAGTTGTTGTACTTTTGTATTAACGTGGATACTGTTCAATGTTTTTTGAGTTTCTAAGAGATTTGATTGTAGTTTGGCAATTTCTTGTTTAATATTCTCAAATTCTTTCTTTTTATTAGTAAATTTAATTTTAAAGCCTAGAATTCTTATTATTTTTTTGTCTTTGTGATTACGAATTGAAAATAAATATTCAATAGGTTTTACTTTGTTATCTTTATTAACCTTTATTCCATATTCCTTTCCAAAAATAGTTATAATTTTAAAGTTACAACCCCATTTCTGTTTATTTTTTATTGAAAAAATGTTTTCAATATAGGAATTGTTATTTGTGACTATCTTGAGAATTTTTGTGTAGTCATCATTGGATATATATTTAAGACTTTCTGTTCTATATTTTGAACGCTTTAAAATAGGGACATTATGGTAATGTCTACTTATCAAAAACGTAACATATTGTTTAAAGCATTCTTCTAATTCGTCATATAAATTTGATTTTATTAAATAGTCTTTTATATGCGTGAAATTTTCAAAAATTTGAAGATTAATATCTGAGATTAGATTTACTGTCGAATTTTTTCTTCTTCTGTAATTATAAAGATAATAATTGAGTAAATATATTCTTTTACTATTCAATATTGCCATGTCTATAAATAAATGGTCTTCTAAAATTTTTGTTTCTGTAAATTTTATTTTATATTTATTTATAAACTCAGTTGAATATATTCGACTCCACGCATGAAGTTCAAAGTAAAGAATTTTTGTTTTTATATCTTGCCAGGTGTAGTAAGCATTTCCGTTTTCGTCGTAATAAATTGAGCTTGCCAGATTTTTTCTGATATCGTAGTTTTTACTATTTCCTGTATATTCGTTATACTCTTTATAGTTAAATTGAATAATTTCAGCTTTTGTTTCGCTTATTTTTTTATTAAGCACTTCAAACATATTACTTTCAACCCAATCGTCAGGATCAACAAAAGCTATATATTCTCCTGTTGCCGCTTTAATCCCATTATTTCTTGCAACACCTTGACCTTGATTTTTCTGTTTTATAATCGAAAATCTGCTATCTTTTTTAGCATATTCATGGAGTATATTAAGAGAACTATCGGTTGAGCCGTCATCAATGCATATAAACTCTAAATCTGAATATGTCTGCCTTATTAAACTATCTAAACATTGATTCAGGTATTTCTCTACATTGTAAACAGGTATTATAATTGAAAATTTTGTCATACTTTCCTCATTTGTTTCCATCTCAACACAATATACATTGTGTTGAGAATAGTGAAAACAAGAGAGATACAGACAGTTTTCACTGTCAATATGTAACAAAAACTCAACGTATTATGTGAAAACTATTGTTTTATTATTTTTGTGCTAATATTGTTACCATAAGGATTACAGCTAAAAGTTCAACACAATGTATATTATGTTGAGCTTTTTGAGTGAAAAAAAGCTCCCAAAAAGGGAGCTTTTGAATTAGTACAAATCCTTTTTATTCTATAACCCAGCCGTTTGTCAGGTCTATTTTTAAAGGTTTCATTAATTTTATGTATACGATACCTTCTGCAGGAACGTCAAGTTTTTCGCCTTTAAATGCCCAGCGGACAAATTTCATAAACCAGTTTCTGTCTTTTTTTACTTCACCTATTCCCTGAAATGCTACTGTTTGGTCATTATTTGTGATAAGCAATGCATTATCAAGTACAAGCACACCGTTTCTTACAAACCATTTGCCTGCTCTTACATCTAAAAGCTGCCCTTTGAGGTTAGAACCTTCATATACAAGGATGAATTTTTCTTTTGTAATGTAATTTTGCGGTGCTTTTGCTACATATAAGTCACCTGCTTTTGATGATTGTGAACTTATATAAGAAGTTAATTCCACAGGTATAACGGCACCTGCCGGTATAAGACCAATGCTTCCCTGTACTATAGCGTTATCAATAACATAGCCTTCACCGGTCTTTTTACGCATTGCTTCTGCAAGTTTAGCGTTTGGATTTAATTTAGCCTGTTCCACCATTTCGTATAGAATAGCAGCGACTTCAGCTCTTGTTGCGGGTCTTGTTGCTTCAATTTTTGCTTTATCAGTTGTTGGTATTGTTACCAGCATATCAAGAATTTCAGCTTTGCCTGCCGGAATTAAGAAATAATCCGGAATGGAATCTGTATCACTGTATTTTTTTGCAAGAACTTCTTTAGCTTTATAAGGGCTGATTTGTTCAGTTGTAAGCGCATTTACTGCAACAGTAATGGATTCTGCTCTTGAAACCGAATCATCAGGTCTGAAATTTTCGGCTTTGTCTGAATTTGATATCAAATCAAAATAGACTGCCTTTTGTATGGAGTCATAAGCCCAGTGTTCAGGAGTAATATCCTGAAAATTAATTGTTTGTGCAACGTTAGCATGTTCTTGTCTAAGTGCTTTTATTGCCATTGTTGCAAATTCCGCTCTCGTTACATTGTCATCCGGTTTGAATGTTCCGTCAGGGTAGCCAACAATGACCCCTTGTTCTGATAACTCTTCAATTTGTTTGGATGCCCAGTGGGTTGAATCTACATCTGGAAATGCCAGTGCAGGCATTAGCGTACACGATAGTACCATTGTCGAAAAAGCAATTTTAAATATGTTTTTCATAATTCTCTCCTATATAATTCCACATTATAATTTTACAATTTTTGCGTATTATTTTCAATACGTTTAAAAATAGTGAGTTTTAATTATTAAAATTTATTACGAATCTTTCAAACGCGAGATGCTGAAAATACATGTTAGCACTAAAAAAGACTCCTTATAAAAGGAGTCTTAAAAATGGTGGACAGGGGTAAGGACTCCGTTATGAACTGACTAAATGTCAGTTTATAATGGAGGGGAGAACCACCACGGTGGTGAGAAA
>CALUTF010000004.1 GCA_944323595.1 Candidatus Gastranaerophilales bacterium
TTTTGAACCCCCTTTAACATATTAAAAATAGTTTTCCTTTTTTTCCCTTTACGACCTACAGCTGGTCGTTTTTTATTTGCAAACGAAGCGTTTGCATCAATAAGACTCTTCAACATTCAAAAAATCGCCTGTATTAGGTGTACAAAAACTTTTGAATATCTTTGAAGTTGCGGCTTTTGACGAAACTGTTGTCCCCTCTCCTTAACAAGGAGAGGGGTAGGGGTGAGGTGCAAACATGATGTTTGGCAAACGTAACGTTTGCATCAATAAGACTCTTCAACATTCAAATAGTCGCCTTTTAATGATATTCCAAACCTTATAAAATTTTGGACAAATCGGCTTTTGGATAAATAATGAATCTATTTATCTCTGTGACCGATTTTTAATTGGTGGTCAACGTTTGCTGTTCTTTGGTTGGATTTAAGGCGTGCCTTAATAATATGGAATGCCGCAATACCTCCGCCTACAATGGATGCAGCCATGCCGCCTTTCATTGTGTGTTTCAGGTTGATTGCACGATCGCCCAAAACAATCGCTCCGGCTGCTGCGCCGCCGTATAAAAGCCCTTTAACTATTCCGACAGCCATTTCTTTCATATTAACAAAGAATTTGGCTACACTGCCGAGACCCTCTTTAAATGTTTTTTTGTGTTCAGTTTTTTCAAACGAATCATCAGGTGTTGGTGCAGTTTTGGTATTAACAGTTGCATTTACATCTGTTTTGTTTTCTGCTTGTTTCGCTTGAAAAGCTACTTGCGGATTAAGACCTACTAACTGCATATTTTCTCCTTATACTTCTTTTACATTAAAACGCATAAATAAAATTTTTTGCTCTTTTTTTTAGAAAAAATTTACAAAATTTAATTATTTTTAGCTGCCAAACAGATTTAATTGAGGAATTTCCGGAACATTTTCTTCTGTCTTTCTCCTTGTTGCGAGGTTATTAGAAAAATCTTTCTGCATTTTAACCATTAAGTCTTCTGATTTTTTAATAACAGCGTTCGGCAAACCTGCCATTTTTGCAACCTGAATACCATAACTTTTGCTTGCGCCGCCCTGAACGATTTTTCTTAAAAATTCAATATGTCCGTTTTCTTCGCTGATTGTTATTCTGTAGTTTTTGATTTGCGGGTAGGTTTTTGTCATAACATTTAATTCGTGGTAGTGAGTTGCAAATATGCATCTTGCTTTAATTTTTGTTGCGATGTATTCCGCAACCGCCCAGGCAATGGCAACTCCATCATAAGTACTTGTCCCTCTTCCTATTTCATCAAGGAGTATAAAGCTCTTGTCTGTTGCTGCATTCAGAATATATGCAGTTTCAATCATTTCAACCATAAAGGTTGACTGTCCGAGTGTTAAATCATCAGAAGCACCTACTCTGGTAAAAATTTTATCAAATACTCCGACTTTTGCGTAATCTGCCGGTACCCAGGAACCTATTTGTGCAAGCAGTGCAATTAAGGCATTTTGCCGCATATAAGTTGATTTACCCGCCATATTAGGGCCGGTTAATATCATAAACTGCGTCGTATCATGCGATTTGCTTTTTAATTCCAAATCATTGGAAACGTATTCGCCTAAAGGTAGTATTTTTTCCAGAACCGGATGTCTGCCGTTTTTGACTATAAAATCATCAGAGTCATCTATCTCCGGCTTGCAGTAACTGTTTTCAACTGCTGCCTGTGCAAGTGAGGCATAAACATCTGTTTTGGCGATGCTGTCAGCTATTTCTCTGATTTTTGTCACAAATTCTTTGGAATATTCCCTAAAGTCGCAAAACAGTTTATATTCCAGTTCAACAGCTTTAAATTTTGCGGACAATACATCATCTTCGTGTTTTTTCAATTCATCCGTAATAAAACGTTCTGCACCGGTAAGAGTTTGTTTACGGATGTATGTCGGCGGGACAAGGTTACGGAAAGAGTTTGTTACTTCTATAAAATAACCGAAAACTTTATTATATCCGACTTTCAGATTTTTTATGCCGGTTGCTTCTTTTTCCTGCTCTTCAAAATTTTTAAGCCAGTTTTCTCCGCCGGTAAGAAGTTCTCTAAAATAGTCGAGTTCTCCGTTGACGCCCTCTTTTAAAATTCCGCCGTCTTTGATAA
Source organism: Candidatus Gastranaerophilales bacterium (assembly GCA_944323595.1). Classification (GTDB taxonomy): domain Bacteria; phylum Cyanobacteriota; class Vampirovibrionia; order Gastranaerophilales; family Gastranaerophilaceae; genus CALUVN01. The sequence goes on from CALUTF010000004.1 coordinate 2,111, forward strand.
GCATTGGCGCGTCTTCTGCTATAGTTCTGTCAATCAACTGAACGTATTCTTTAATTTCTTCTCTGTACTGCTCAATACCTGCAAGCGGATTATTTTCAAGCGTTTGTGCTGCATCCAGTAATTCCGGCAGCATATTGAGAGATGCTTTTAAGCTTAGAAAATCTTTAGGATTTGCCGAACTGTTGCTCATTCTTGTTGCAAGTCTCTGGATGTCATAAATTTTTTCTAAAATATTATTTATATTAATTCTGACGTCATTATTTTCAACAAACTCGCTGACTACATTTTGTCTTGCAAGTATGTCGTCCACTTTTTTAAGAGGCTGACAAATCCAGCTTTTTAACAGTCTGGCTCCCATATTAGTCTTTGTTCTGTCAATTGCCCAGAATAGTGAGCCGTATTTACTTTTTTCCCGTAATGTTTCTGTCAGTTCAAGATTTTTTCTGGTGCTGCTGTCTAAAATCATGAACTCTGAAAGTTCATAGGGCTCAATTCTGTCAAATCTTGGCAGGTTAGCTTTCATATTCTCCCAGACGTAAGCCAGTAATGCGCCTGCGGCTCTAAAACCTGTTTTGTATTTTGTATACCCGAAAGATTCCAGACTTTGTGCCTCAAATACGGCTTTCAGATTACTCTGTGCAAAATTTTCATCAAACACAGATGATGGAATTTTGGAGCAATTGTATAATTTTACAATTTCATCAGGCAGATTGATTTTAGATTCCGGCACAATTTGAAACGGCTGTAGTTTTTGTTCAATGGACGGTGCGATTACTTCTGCCGGTCTTATCCGTGCAAGTTCTGACATTATCAGAGCAAGCGGAGCCTGTGTTGTTTTGAATTCTCCTGTCGAAATATCAGCATAGGCAAAACCGTATATATCGCTTTTTTCATTTTTAAATAATGCACATATATAATTGTTGGAATTCTGGTTAAGAAAATCGCTTTCAGTAAGAGTTCCTGATGTAATAATACGTGTTACACCTCTTTTTACAAGCCCTTTTGCGAATTTTGGGTCTTCAAGCTGGTCGCAGATTGCAACTTTTATATTTTTTTGAACCAGTTTTTCCAGATATCCTGCAACTGCTTTTGCCGGTATTCCGGCTAAAGGTATTCTCCCGTATTTAGCGCCTGCATCTCTTCCTGTTAATGTCAATTCAAGTTCTTTTGACATTAAAACAGCATCTTCAAAGAATGTTTCGTAAAAATCGCCGAGTCGATAAAATAATACAGCATCGGGGTTCTGGCGTTTACATTCCAAATACTGCTGCATGACCGGCGTCAACTCTTCAATATCAACTTCTGAAGTTTTTATATTATTGATTTCTGCTTTTGTCATATTTATAATAATTGTATCAGGATAATGTGAGGAATTCAACATGGGATGTTTAAAAAACTTTATAAATGCAATTATATTAACCCTTGCTATTATTGGGTTTATATCTATAGGCGGAAAAGATTTAGTGATTAAATACGTAGGACCGTATTTTAAACATTCAGAAGAAAGCATGCTTGAAAAGGCTAAAAAAGTAGGAGATTTCAGCGGCATTAATGAAGAATTTGAAATAGAACGTGCTGCGGGGATTATGGGTTATAATGCTGTTGTAGCAGAACATAAAGCTTCCGGACAAAAACTTGTTGTTGTTGATTCAGGCAAGAAAGAACTGATTACGGCGGATGATTTAAAATCCGATGCTGCTGAACAAAAAATTAAAACAGCAATCAGTAAATTTAAATACCAATCGGCAGCAATTGAAGATTTTAAGATAACCAGAAGAGGTACTATGCAGGCTTTTGGTAAAACTGCCCCTTATGTAAAATTTGAAGCAAAAGTCAGCAAACTTCCGTTTGGTGATATCGCAGGGATTATTTCCGTTGTTGAAAACAGTAACGGTGAACCCAGAGTTTTGCTCTCTGCAAATGAAAATTCAAAGTATTCCCAGTTGATTTCTGATGAATTCTTTAAACAGGTCAAGTAATTTTTCTATGTTATAATCAACTTATGGACAAAAAAGTTATTACTACAAATCGTAAAGCGTTCCACGATTTTACAATTTTTGAAAAATATATTGCAGGGATTGTTCTGACAGGTACTGAAATTAAGTCAATCAGAAAAAATGCCATAAATCTTAAAGACAGTTTTTGTAAAATTGAGGACAACGAAATTTTCTTATATAACTGTCATATTTCGCCGTACGAGCAGGGAAACAGATTTAATCATCAGGCAGAACGGACGAGAAAATTGCTGCTGAATAAAAAAGAAATTCTTAAAATTTCTAATAAAATAAAGAAAGACGGTTATACTGTAGTGCCTCTGGAAGTATTCTTGTCACACGGGTTTGCAAAAGTTGAAATAGGACTTGCTAAAGGTAAAAAAATCCATGACAAACGTGATGATATTGCTAAGAAAGACCAGAAACGCGAAATGGACAGAGCATCTAAGATTAAATATTAAAAAAAACGGGCAGTGTTTAACTTACTCCCGTTTTTTTTATTCAAATTTATTAATTCTGTTTAATTATCTGAATCCGCATCATTCGGTTTGAATTTTTCGCTTATTTTTGCCAGAGATTCCTGATTAAGTTTCAGTTCTTTTAAATAATTCGTTGAGGCTCTTTCTTCATGTGAATTATTAATATTATTTTCTTGCTGAGGTTTCTTAGGCTCTTCCGCTCTTGTAGGACCGCCAGCATCCGTAGCAGGAGGCTTTTTGCTTGCTTTTTCTTCCTCTTCAAATTTTTCTCTGAACATTGCAGAGTATTCATCAATATTCAATGCGCCATCGCCGTTTGCATCATATTCTTTTGCCCGTTCCTGATAATAATTCAGTAAGTCTGCAATAGTTTCACCCTGAGCATGCGCGTCTGTTCGTTTGTAGCCGTTATCAACATATTCTTTAATAATGGCATTTGAAAGTTCATCAAAAGATACACGCATTGATGTATCAGTATCTTTTTTCTTAAAATCAATTAAAATCTTTTTTGCAATTTCTTCTGTAAGCGGCTCTGAGCCGTATCCTTCAGGCTTTCTTGGTGTACTGCCTCTACTACCCGATACGTTTCCGTCAAATTCAACCATGTTTTCTCCTTTAAATTAAAATAACACAAGTATTATATCGGCGTATTTTGTGAAAAACTTTAATTGTAAAATTTACAATTTTACAAAAGTTTACTTATATGGGAAAATAAAATTTATGAAAGTCGTTATTCTCGGTAAAGGTTCAATGCTGATTAATCTCATAAAAGGCGCGCAGGATGCAGGTTGTGAGATTACAGGTGTATTACGTTATGAACGAGTTGTGTTAAATCCTTTTAAACTTTTTTTGCATGACTTTTTTAAGACAAATCCTGATGTTACGTTTATAAAAAAGTTCAAAATACCTGAAATAAAAGTTAAATCGGCAAATTGCAAAAAGTTCCGCGATTTTTTAATAAAAAATACTACAGATGTATTACTTGTGGGTACGTGGAGGGAGAAAATTTCAAAACAAACTTTTGATATCCCGAAGCTTGCATCAATTAATCTTCATCCTGCTCTTCTTCCGAAATATCGCGGTGCAAATCCTTATTACAATGCTATAAAAAATCTTGAAACAAAATCAGGTTTAACTTTGCATTTGATTGATGAAAAGTTTGATCACGGTGCAATTTTGAGTCAGAAAGAAATAGAAATTCTTCCAAATGATACAGGTAAAGAATTAAAAAATAAAATTACTTTTGAAGCACGATTTGAGATTGCAAATATTCTGCAGAATATTGAGTACGGGACGTTGATACCGGTGCCGCAAAATGAAGATAATGCAACTTATTGTGAGAATATTACAAGAGATGATCTTATGCTGGACTTTGAAAATTCAACAGCAGAAGAAATCCATGCCAAAATCCGTGCTCTTCATCCTTGGGGACCTTCTTATGTTACGGTCGGCAGAAATTTTCTTATCCCTAATCCTTACAAATTGAAGATTGTTGAACTTAAGCATTTTTATCCGGCAGGAAAAATTATCGGCAAGTGTGCTAAAAATTCATCGCTTACAATTGTCTGTGCAAATAAAAAAGCGTTAAAAATGGACGGTTTAAAGCTGTATGGCTTTTTTAACCGTCCGTTTACAAAACTATTTATAAATTTTATTAAAACGTAAAGTCTCGTTCTCCGTTATGAATTTTTACCAGATCTTCTTTAACTGCTGTTTGGATATTTGCATTTTGAAGTTTTTCAACTTCTTGTGCTATAAGAGCTTCGCCGACTTTTTTTGTTTCATCTGAGGCGTAATCTTCAAGGTATTCTTTCAGTGTCATAATTGCATTCGGCTGACAGTAGTTATGGATTTGCTGGCTTTTGCAGATGTCCATAAATCTTTCACCGGTTCTGCCGTTTCTGTAGCAGGCGGTGCAGAAGCTTGGAATATACCCGAGGGTCATAAGCCATTTTATAACTTCATCCAGCGGGCGTCTGTCAGATACGTCAAATTGTGCGGAATTTTCGTCTTCCGGCATAGGATTAAAGTAGCCGCCGACACTTGTTTTTGAACCGCCGCTTATTTGGGAAATCCCGAGATGAAGCAATCGTTTACGGCATTCTTCACTTTCGCGTGTTGATATTATCATTCCTGTATAAGGAACTGCAATTCTTATGCAGGCAGCAATTTTAGCGAATGTGTCATCGTCAATTCCGTTGTCAAATTCATCAGGGTCTATGTCATCAGCTTTTTTTATTCTCGGTACACTGATTGTATGCGGTCCGACTCCAAAAACTGCTTCAAGGTGTTCTGCATGCATTAAAAGTGCAGAAAATTCATATCTGTATGATTCTAATCCAAATAAAACTCCTAAACCTACGTCATCAATGCCGCCCTGCATAGCTCTGTCCATTGCCTCTGTGTGATAGGCATAATTATGTTTAGGTCCTGTCGGGTGAAGTTTTTCGTAAGATTCTTTGTGATATGTTTCCTGAAACAGAATATAAGTTCCTATTCCTGCTTCGTGCAGTTTTTTGTAATTTTCTACTGTTGTTGCTGCAATATTTACATTAACACGTCTTATTGAGCCGTTCTTATGTTTTACACTGTATATGGTTTTGATTGATTCAAGAATATATTCTATCGGATTGTTTACGGGATCTTCTCCTGCTTCAATTGCAAGCCGTTTGTGTCCCATGTCCTGAAGAGCTTCTACTTCTTTTTTTATTTCATCCTGTGAAAGTTTTCTTCTAGGGATATGTTTATTTTTTGCGTGGTAAGGACAGTAAACGCATCCGTTAACACAATAGTTTGAAAGATAAAGAGGCGCAAACAAAACGATTCTGTTGCCGTAGTAGTCTTTTTTTATTTGTTCAGCAAGAGCAAAAATTTCGTCATTTTTTTCTTTGATGTCACAGTCAAGAAGTACTGCGGCTTCTCTGTGCGAAAGTCCTTTTTTCAGTCTGGCTTTTTCTAAAATTTTGTCTATAACTTCTACATTATTTTTATTCTGTGAAGCATACTCCAGTGATGCCAGAACTTCTTCATGACAAATAAATTCTTCGGCTTTGCTTGATTTAGGGTTATACATAATAATTCAGCCTCCTCTTAATTTCATGATAAGCCTGTAAAAATTAAATGTAAAGCTTATCTAATTTACCCATCCGCCGCCAATCAGGTGTCCGTCATTTATATCGTAAAATACTCCTGCCTGCCCTTTTGTGATTGAATTTACGGGCGCATAAAATTCTATATCTGCATTTGTTCCGTTAAGTTTTATGTGTGCTTTTTGAGCTTGCATGTTATAGCGGATTTTTACCATTGCATCAAACTCCTGCGGGCAATCAGGATATGTTAAATTTAAATCGGTAACTGATAATTTGGTTTTGTAGTTATCTTCTTCGCGTCCGAGATAAACTATATTTTTTTCTGCGTCTATGTCTATTACATATAACGGATATGGAGCAGCTATTCCTATACCTTTTCTCTGACCTATTGTATATTGATATGTGCCGGTATGTTCTCCCCATTTATGTCCGTCTTTTATATCAATGAAGTCGCCTTTTTTTATTCCGAATTTATCATTAAGATATTTTTTTGTAGTGTTTGGCTTTTCAATAAAACAGATGTCCTGACTTTCTTTTGAAGATTTTGGCGGGAGGTCTGCATCTACTGCCATTTGTCTTACCTGATTTTTTTCGTAATCTGCGAGCGGAAAAAGCATTCTGGAAAGCTTGTTTTGGTTAAGTCTGTACAGGAAATAAAGCTGGTCTTTGTGAGAATCTTTTGCGGGATAAAGTTTATGAATCCCGTTTTCATTTATTATTTTGGCGTAGTGTCCTGTTGAGTAAAAGTCTGCACCAAGCTCATTTACGGCATAATCCAGCAGTTCACCGAATTTAATAAACTGATTGCACATAATGCACGGGTTAGGGGTCTTTCCTGTAGCATAAGAATTCTCAAAATATTTTATAATTTTTTCCTCAAAATTCTCTGTTACATCATAAATATAATGTTGAATTCCTAGTTTATCGGCAACGATTTTAGCATTTTCGCATACTTTATCTGCCCCAGGCGAGTTAACCATTTTACCCGTTATCCCGATGACTTCATAGCCTTGATTTTTTAAAAGTAATGCCGCTACAGCGCTGTCAACTCCGCCGCTTAATGCTACTGCAGCCTTTTTATTTTTCCTATCCATAAACTAATTTTATCATAAAAGTTCTATTTAAGATTTGTAACAAAAAAGCATTACAATAGCAAAAAATATTTTTCAGAAATTTTTCTGCGTCTAAAGGAGAAGTATATGCAAATTAATTCAAGCAATAAAAATTCTAATTTTTCATTTCAGGCAAAAGTTTCACCTGATTTTATAAATGCTGCCAAAAACTATTACACTAAAACAAACTCATATTTACAGTGTGATGCCAAGATAAATAAATTTATGCATAAAATCGGAGAATATGATAAATTCGGTAAAGATGATGTTACAGTTATTTATCAGAAAGTTCATTTAAACGGACAAACTCAACATGCATTATATGCAGTAAAAGAAGGTATGCAGCCGGGTGATTATATTGTTTTAACTGTAAAAGACCAGTTTAGAAAAGTGCTTGAAAAATTCCAGAGAATAAATAAGTACGAATTTGACGTTAAAACAAAAGAGATTAAATAAATAATATAAGGTAGCAATAAAAAAGCCCGTCATTATAATGACGGGCTTTTTTCCGTGGAAATTAATCTTTTACTATTGAGCGAACATAGTTATTTGTAAAATATTTATTGGCAACTTCTACAATGTCCGCCTCGGTTACACTGTTGATAAGTTCAAGATATTTATCACCGAAGTCATAACCTCTGCCGGAAGCTTCAAACCATGCAGCATTTGATGCTTTTTCAAGGTTTGTTTCAAGTGCTATTATGTAATTTCCTGTGAGTTTTTCTTTGGCATCGGAGAGTTCTTTGCTGCTTACATATTCTGATTTCAGTCTGTTTATTTCCGCAAGCAGTTTTTCCTGAGCTATATCCAAATTTTCAGGGTTTGTGCCGATATAAACAACAAACGCGCCTTTCAAAATATTCGCGCCGAACGCGGAACCAAGCTGGTATGCAAGCCCGTGCGCATCACGCAGATTTTTGAATAATCTGGAACTCATTCCTGACCCTAAAATTGCGTCTATTACTGATAATGTTGCATAATCCTTTTGAGAAATTACACCTGATGTCTGCCAGCCGTAAACTATCCAATCCGTCTGTAAATCAGGAATTGTTTTTGTGACAGTTTTGGGTGAAGTTAACTGCGGCACTGAATATTTTGAATAATCAAAGATTTCGCCTGTTTTGCTCCCGAATATTTTAGCAATTGCATCTGTCATTTTATCTTTATCAACATCTCCGTTTACGGATATTACAAGGTTTTTCGGGTTGAAGATGTTTGATGCGTATTTAACGATATCTTCTCTTTGTACAGACGGGAGATATTTTTCCAGAACTTTGGTGGAATTTGAATAAGGCGAACCTTCAAATATCAAAGTTTTGTATTCTTCAAGTGCAAGTTGAATAGGCACATCACGATTTCTTTTGATTACGTTTAATTTTTCAGAGCGTGCCTTTTCAAGCTCATAGTCATCAAATTTTGAATTATTTATTATGTCATCTAAAATTTCAAGAGTTTTATCAAGCTGCGGTTTTGTTGTCAATACCGAAATCATAAAGGCGTCAGCTTTTGTTGCCGGAGATATTTTAATTCCGTTATCATCAAGCAGTTGTGCAAGTTCAAGGGCTGTATACTTTCCCGTTCCTTTCAACAATAAAGATGCGGTCAGGTTTGCTGTGCCGGGAATATTTTCTAAAAATTCACCGCCTTTTGCATATATTGATATTGCAACAATGTCGTTATTTTTGTTTTCATTAAGCAGTAATGTCGCGCCGTTTGATAGTGTATATTTTTGTGTTCCGTTATTTTCGCTTATAAGCGTAGAGGTTACGGGCGTTTCTGTTTTATTGGAAATTTTTACTTCTTTTCCTGTTTCAGGAAGCACTATTGATACAGCACTTTTATTTATTCCGATGTATTTATTTGCAACACGTTTTACATCCTGCGGTGTTACTTTTTTTATATTTTCAAGATATGTATCATAGAATTTCACATCACCGGTGAGAGCAACAGTATATCCTATTTCAGATGCTATATTGGAAACTGATTCTCTGGAATAATACGTGTCACGTTCTATAATATTTTGTGCAAGGTTAACCTGTTCCTGTGTTACTCCGTTTTTTTGAACGGCTGCAATTTCTTCAAAAATAGTTTTTTCTAACTTATCAAGCTGGTCAGGCACAAAGTTAGCTGAAACATAAAAGATGCCATCGTCGCGCATTACGGAGTTTGTCGCTGCAATTGAATATGCAAGCTGTTTTTTATCTTTTATATTCTGATAGAATATTGAAGAACGCCCATCGCCTAATATTGTTGCCAGTACATCCAGCGCATAAGAATCCTTGTTATTTATATCAACACTGCGAAATCCTATTAGCATATAACCGCTTTTTGTATTAGTATAAGCAACTTTTCTTACCTGCTGCTTAAGAGGTGCTTCTTTTTTGTAAGTGTTTCGTTTAACTTTTTTTATTTCGCCGTTAAATTCTTTTTTTATTTTATCCAGAGCCTGATTTGTATCAACGTCGCCAATTACTACAGTTACCATATTCCCGGGGTAGTAATTGTTATAGAAAAAGTCTAAAATATCTTCTCTGGTGATAGTTTCAATAACATCAGCACGTCCTATAACTTTTCTTTTATACGGGTGGGTTGTGTACATTAAATCTACAAGATTATCAAAAACTAATCGGTCAGGAGAGTTAGCGTCTTTGGAAATTTCTTCTAATACAACTTTGCGTTCTTTTTCCATTTCATTTCCGGGGATAAGAGGATTTTGAAGCATGTCTGCATGCATTTCCATTGCCAGATTGAAGTGTTTAGATGGAATTGTTATGTAATAATGGGTAAAATCTTTGCTTGTTGCGGCATTTGTAATCCCGCCTTTATTTTCAATGGCTTTGTCAAATTCTCCGGGGCCGTGGGTTTGGGTTCCTTTAAAAAACAGATGTTCCAAAAAATGTGCAACCCCGTTATTTGAGTCATTTTCGTCAATTGAACCGGTTTTTATCCAGGTATCCACAATCACAATAGGATTGTTTTTGACTTCCTGAATGACAACGGTCTGTCCGTTATCTAGTTTAAAGACATTAAAATCTGCGCCGAATACGCAGGTTCCAAATATAAATAACGCAAAAAGTATCAAAAATTTTTTCATCATATCCCCCTGATTTACTCTCTGCAAACATATTACTATAAATTCAAATATAAAAAAAGTAGTAAGGGGCGGTATTGTTATTTTTTTAAGAATGTATGGAGTTTTTTACCGCCGAAAACTGCCGCTGTAATTCCTGCGGCCCAGTATAATAATTTTATACAAACAGGCGTTTTTTGTTGTTTTTCAAATGGTTTAGCATTTTTTCTTACATCTGCATCCATTTTATTAAAAGAGTCTGTAGCTTCTTTGTCCGAATACAATACAGGTTTGTAAAATGAATTAGGCGGCGTAAGGACACCGACATTCAATTCGGGATTTTTCATCGGCAAATTTGCAGAATTTTCAATCATCACTACCATATATATATTAAAACCATGATTTTGAAGAAATTGCTGTTTTGTTAAATTTTGTAATTTTAAAGTCTGTGGGGATATTATTTTGAACATTTTTAAAATAGCGGCTTTAGTAGAAATAAAGTTCCCTCGCCCCGCCAGATTGACCTCTGTGGGTGAGAGGGGTAGTAATGTAGGTCGGATTTACTTCCCCTCTCCTTGTTAAGGAGAGGGGGTAGGGGTGAGGTGCAAACGTAACGTTTGGCAAACATGATGTTTGCATCAATAGGGCTCCTCAACATTCAAGTAGTCGCCTGTATTAGATATTCAAAACGATTCAATCTTCTTTGAAGTATCGGCTTTTGTAGAAATTACTTCCACTCTCCTTAGTAGGAGAGCGGATTTGCGGACGGACGACACGGAGTTAGTCCGGATAGCGAACGGAACGAGACTGCTTAGCCGCAGGCTTCTTGTCGAGTCTCCGTGAGCGTGGAGCAAATCCAAGACAGGGGATAGGGTGAGGTATGATTTACGGAAAACTGAGATTCTGAAACGAGTTTAGTATGATAGATTTACTTTCCAGCCCCTGTGGATTTCCCCTCTCAAACATTACAAAATGTAACAAAAGCATCTAAAAAGTTAAAGATTTAGCGAAAAAACTCCGATAAGAGAAAACGTGTAGTAAGAACAAAAAACAATAAGAAATGTAAAATTTCATAAAGAAATATTACAAAAATATGGTAAGTTTATAAAAACTGGTATATAATATAAATATATAGCAGATATCACGAGGAGCAGTTATGAGAAAGAAATCAAACGAAGCAAAAGCTGGGCTAAACCCCTTGAATGACGTACAATTCGGGGGTGGGGGGGTAACCTCTAAGGCATTATTAGCGGCTTTGCTGCTCGGTATAACTCCCGCGATGGCAGCAGAACTTGCTGATGTCGATTTGAGTAAAATTCCGCTCAATAAGCCTACTTTAGACTATTTGCACGAAAATAATGTACAAATCCCGCAAACAGAATATGATGACGAGGGGAACCTTGTAGAAAGCGGCTCTATTTTAGCGCCCGAAAGCGCTTATACTTTGACGGAAGTTCCGGCAGGCGAGGACGGCGCAGCACCTGCGGGTGACAACATAATAACTAAGTTTGAATACAATGCCTCTGACGGTAGTTTTTCTCCTAAGTATTATCAACTCAACTTAAAACAAACTACTTACGGTGACACAAACGGAGATACTTCTATTACTATACAGGTTAACGGACTGACAGCTCCTGTAAATGTTACTTTTAAGTACAATAATCCAACTGTATCAGAAAGCAATTACAGTAATGTTTATAAAGATCAAACTATAAATTTGGAGTTGGAAATGCCCGATGAGGGCGATTACCAGGTAAATGGTGGGCTCACAGGTATCACCAATTTGGAAAATGTTTTATTTAAGAATAATAAAACAGATGTGACTTTAAATGTTGATGTTAGTGGGCATACTTATGTTGATATTCTAGGTGGAGCTTTAAACAATTCTAGCACAATTGATACTCTTAGCGGAGCTTTTGTTGATAACTCAATTACAGGAACAGTCAATTCATCTGGTTATTATCGCTATGGATATTTATATAAATATGGCGCAGCTTTATATAATTCAGGTAATATTGCAAATATAAATGCAGATTTTATAAATAACTCAAATAACTCAGACTATAGGTCATATGGCGCTGCTATTGCTAATACTGGAGCTATAGGTAATATTAATGGAAATTTCATTGGCAATACTGCTAGCTCTGGTAGTGCGATATACAACAAAGCCGGAAATATTGGCAACATAACCAGCAACTTTATTGATAATAATGGTACTGTAATTTATAATACATATGATGGCACTATAGATAATATTTCTAGTAATTTTATTAATAATAACAGTGTTGCCATATATAATGAAGATGGAACAATAAGAGCTATCTCAAGCAATTTTTTGGGTAATGCAAGTAGTGGTATCGGTAATCAATCTTTAATTGAACAAATTTCTGGCAATTTTATCGGCAACTATGATAGTGGTGGGGGGGATGAAGATTCGGATTTTCATTCTTATGGTGGGGCTATCTATAATGTTGACGACGGTGTAATAAATAGCATATCAGGAACTTTTATTGGGAATTATGCCGAAACTTACGGTGACTATGATGATGAATCAACTGCTGAAGGTGGGGCAATATATAATTATGAGCGGACTACCATTGGAACAATTACTGGTGATTTTATTGCTAACTATGCAAAAGGAGTAAGAAGAGCATATGGTGGGGCAATTTATAATGATGACGATGCTATAATTAATAATATCACAGGTGACTTTATCAGTAATTATGCAAGCGCCAATCGTAATGCATATGGTGGGGCAATTTACAACGAACGTGACGCCGTAATTAATAATATAACAGGTAATTTTATTAATAATTATATAACAGAAAGTGATGACGCAAGAGGCGGGGCAATATATAACGGAGCGACTATAAATAACATTACAGGTACGTTTATTAATAACCATATAATGGCTGATGATTCAAAAGCAATTGGTGGGGCAATCGTTTCAAATGATGCCAATATTGGTATTATTAATGCTGACTTTATAAAAAATTATGTAGATGCTGTAGATGGGGCAGCAGGTGGCGCGGTTTATTTATATCAGGCTGAACCACCACATCCCGAAAGCGGTATTATTGACTATAACAACTTACCAAATATTCAAAACCTTACAGGCAATTTTATCGGCAACTATGTTAAATCATCAACAAAAAAAGCAAATGGCGGGGCTCTATATGCGGATTCATTTCTGGTTAAATCTATAACCGGAGATTTCAAAAATAACTACGCATACGCTGTTGAAGATAAAGCAAGCGGCGGCGCGATTTATTTAACGGATAATGCCTTTATTGACAATGTAAAAGGCACTTTTGAGGGTAACTACGCAAAATCCGATGCCAAACAGGCAAGCGGCGGTGCGATTTACAGTTCAATGGGTGATGACTACAAAGATGGTGGATTGTTAAACATTGAAGCTTCTTTTGTCAATAACTATGTTGAATCTCCAAATAACAATGCCTTGGGTGGTGCTATTTACAACGACGCTAAAATGGACAACATCACAGGCGATTTTACAGGCAACTATGCTAAATCTACAACAGGTAAGGCACAAGGCGGCGCGTTGTATCTGGATAAACTTAGTACACTCAACAGTGTTACCTCTGATTTTGTCGGGAACTACACTATTGCAAAAGAAAATAACTCACAGGGCGGAGCTATTTATAACAGGTCAGAACAAAATGAAATTGAGTTGAATGGTAATTTCCAAAAGAACTACTCTGACGGTAATAAAGCCTATGGCGGTGCTGTCTACAATGAAGGTAACATTAGTGAAATGGCTGGCTCATTCATTGAAAACTACCTCCTCGGTACAGCAACTGCTTACGGCGGTGCGCTCTATAACAAAAAAGATATTAACACTGATTTGAGCGGTGACTTTATCGGCAACTACGCGGTTTCCGATTCCGGCGACGCCAAAGGTGGTGCTATACACAACACTTCATACATAAAATCTATCAGCGGCGACTTTATCAACAACTACACAAAAGCTGCAAAAAGTGCTTCTGCCGGCGCTTTGTACAACAGCGGAACTATTGATTTAATTTCAAACTCTTCATTTATTAACAATACAGTAACATCAACAGGCGGAAGTGCTCTCGGCGGTGCTATCTACACAAATAAAGACCTGACTTTTGAAGCTAAAGACGATTATATGTCTGTATTCAGAGATAACACAACCACTGCACCCAAAACAGATGAAACTACCGGCACAACCACAGTTACAACAACCAACAACGCTATTCACGTAGCAAGCAAAGATGCTACTTTGAACTTTACAATGTCCAATGGCGGCAAAATTTATCTGGCTGATAGCATCACAGGTTCTGTAGAAGAAGTTGAAAATGAAGACGGTACGGTCACAACAGATGCCTACAATGTAAATATATCAGGTGATGGAATTCAAACAACAACAGAATCCGAAGACGATATTACTGAAGATTCTACAGGCACAGATAGTTCAGGTGATGTTGAAGCCGATTCAACCGGAGATGGCGTTTTAGACACTAATTCAGAAAATTCTTCCGGCGAAGAAAACGAATCTGCTGAAAATACACCGGAAAATTCCGGTTATCCAAACAGTACTGTATTCTATATGTTAAATGACATTAAAAATGCAGACTTTACCATTGGCAATACGACATTAAATACAATAAATGATGATGCACATGTTTATAACTTTAATAGCTTTGCACTCACAGGCGATACAAATATGGTTGCTGACGTCGACTTAGCTAATAAAGAAATGGATAGATTTACTGCAGGCAGCTATGGTGTACATAACGGAAACCTTTATGTCACAGGTATGAACCTCTTGTCTGACGCTAATATGGATGAAGACGTCACCGCTGTCTACTTCGCTGAACCAGGTCTGAAAAATAATGTCGTAAACGGCACAGGCGAGCTTCCTGACAGCTACCAGACTGCCTACACACCAATCTACAAGTATAATGTGGTTTATGACAACGAAAACCAATACGATGGCAAGGGCGATGGCGGCTACTTCCTCTTCACACGCGGCGATAAAATTATCTATCCTGATGGCGGCGGAGGCTCTACAGGCAACCCGTCTGATGCGTTCAACCCTGCTGTTTTAGCAACACCCGTCGGAAACCTCGCAGCCGGTCAAGCTGCTGTCAATGAAGCTTTCAAATACGTCTTCGAACACGCTGACGCATTTACTCAATTACCTGCTATGGAGCGTTACGCTAAAATCAATGCCAACAAATATGCATTAAGCACTGATTTTAACGAAAATATGCCGTCCTACGCTGATCAGCTTCATAACAATGCTGTCTGGTTCAGACCGTACACCACTTTTGAAACCATGAACATTAAAAACGGGCCGAAAGTTGATGCCATCACTTATGGTTCTCTTGTTGGCTTCGACGGTGATTTCAAAGAAATGAAAAACGGTTGGCATAGAGTATTCACTGGTTATGCAGGTTATATGGGTTCCAGTTTAAATTATAGCGGCGTTGATACCACTATGAACGGCGGTTTGTTAGGCTTCACCGAAACTTTCTACAAAGGTAACTTCTGGACTGCTATCACTGCTTCAGCTGGTGCTTCCGTTGGAGAATCACACACTATGTACGGTAAAGAAGATTATACTTCTCTTCTTGCTGGTGTTGGTTCTAAAACGGGTTACAACTTTGAATTTAAAGACGGTAAGTTCATTATCCAGCCGATTATGTTCTTGTCTTATACTTTCGTTAACACCTTTGATTATAAAAATGCTGCTGGAGTTAACATTGAATCCGACCCGTTGCACACTATTCAATTAAACCCTAGTGTTCGTTTCATTGCTAACCTCAAAGGTGGTTGGCAACCGTACGCTTCTGTCGGTATGGTTTGGAACTTAATGAATGAATCTAAAGTTACTGCTAACAACGTTAAGCTTCCTGAAATGAGTGTTAAACCTTACGTTGAATACGGTGTTGGTGTTCAACGTAACTGGGCTGACAAGTTCACTGCGTTCTTACAAGCTATGATTCGTAACGGAGGCAGAAACGGTGTTGCTCTCACAGGCGGCTTCCGTTTCATGCTTGGCTCTGACAGCAAGAATAGTGGCAAGCCCAAAGTTAAAAAAGAGATTAAATCTTTATAACTGAGATAATTATGAAAAAGTTATTTTAATATCTTCCCCACCCCTTGATGGTGGGGAAGATATTAAGTCTCTGTCGGGTTTTATAGTTACTTACCAGTTAGTTCTTGTTAAAACTTGTTTTGCATCTATGTTAAACATTTTATCTTTGTACCAGACACCCTGAAATTCACCGTCCGGTGCGTACATATATTGAATATCTTTTGATACAAAATATATTGCACTTATCATTTTTCCGTTAGAGGTGTATTGTTTTGACCAGTAAGGAAAGTCAGGATAGTTGCCCGCCATTACATCAACAAATCTTAAACGTCCGAATGCGTCATAATAAAATGCATTTTTCATGCGATCTTTATATTGTAGTGCGTAGATTACAAGAATATCTTTTTTATAGAAAAAGGCGCAAAGTTTTGCATAGCCTGTGTCAAGCACTCCATTAGATGCAAGTCTGTAATGTTCTTTGTAATCTTTATCTCTCAAAAAATCGTTAAAATGATTTCGGAACTCCTTACGTTTGTATTTATAAACTTCATCATCTGAAAAAATTATGTTTTTATAATTCTCAACAATTTCTTCTCTTTTTACCATTGAAATATCAAACCAATCAAAGGTAATTTCAGCTTGCAGCGGTATGGAGTCTTCTGTGCCGTTTGCCGAAAAACTGTTTTGCGCCTGAATACTCATATCCTCTGCTTTTGCAATGTTGCCAAAAAATAATATGCAAATTAAAAATAATAAAATTTTCTTCATAAAGTTTACCCCTGTTTTCATTGATTTTCATTAAATTATATAATAAAATTTAACATATTTGAAATAATGGTACATATATGTTAAGATAATTCTAACTTTTTATTATTTATGTAAAAGAATCAGGGGATCAATGAATTACAAATCTAAATTTCATAAAGCTTTTACTCTTGCAGAGGTGCTTGTTACATTAGGGATAATAGGAGTTGTTGCAGCTCTAACACTTCCTATTTTAACTAATAAACATCAAAATTCGGTAGCGCTTGCCGGTATAAAAGTTGCGTATGCCAAAATAAATGACGGATTTCTTTTTATGCGTTCAGATGAAAATCTTGATGACTTGAGAAGCCTTTCCGTCTTTCATAATATGACACCGGAAACTTTTCAGGATGAAAGTGTTCAGGCAAATTTAGACGAACAAATGAAAAAATATTTTAATATTGTAAAATCGTATAAAGCCGGCGAGACATGTTCGGAATGTCCTGTTTATGTAAAGATGAACGGCGAACTTGCTGATGGCGGTCAATATGATTATGCATGGAGAGGATTTTCTTCTGACGGAATGATTTATTTTATGCATCTGAGCGGTCCTCAAGAAGCTGCTAATAAAGGTAAAATCCAGTCTGTTGTCGCTTATTTTTTTGTTGATATAAACGGCACAAAGCTTCCTAATAAATGGGGCAAAGATATGTTTCAATACGCACTTGCTCAAAACGGAATGTTGTATTCTGCCTGGGGTAAAGAACTTTCTGAAGCGATGCCGGAATCTCAAACTTATTGGGGCGAAAATTCTTCCGGCTGCGGCTCTCCTGCCAATAAAGACGTCAGTTCATCATCTGGTTACGCTTGTACAGCCCGTATTATTGAAAAAAGCTGGAAAATTGACTACGATTAATATTGAGCGACTTGACAGCGTTTGTCTCTCGTATCAAAACTTTCCGCCTTTTTGTCTGCTCCTGTAACAAAAATGTAACATTTTTCTGATATAAATATTATATTCCCTTGACTCTTAATATTGATGTACTATGATAAAGTAACATGCAATAGTACTGTCTTGTATTCTGTGTGTAATAACGGAAACTTTGACTGCTAAAGCATTTGAGACAAATACAAAAGCTTTTTTTTATATATTTGTTTGCACGATTAGTGCAAAAGGTTAACAGCCTCAAGTTAGATTTACAAATTTTTTAATAGTACGTACACCATTTATAGACGAGGTGAATTGATGTCTAAGACAAAATATGCTGAAAGAGTAACTCCGATGGGTATCCCGCATACTCGTTTGGATGATTTACCGGACCTTATTGAAGTGCAGAAAAAATCTTTTGAATGGTTTTTGAAAGAAGGTTTGAAAGAAGAATTGCTTTCATTCTCTCCTATCAAAGATTATACCGGAAGATTGGAATTGCACTTTTTACCTAATTATACTTTTGATAATGCAAAGTATACAATTGAAGAAGCAAGAATTCATGACGCAACTTATGCAAAACAATTGCGCGTTATGATTAGATTAGTAAACCGTGACAGCGGTGAAATTAAAGAACAGGAAGTTTACATCGGTGATATTCCTACAATGACTGATAAAGGTACATTCATTGTAAACGGTGCAGAACGTGTAATCGTTTCCCAAATCGTTCGTTCTCCTGGTGTTTACTTCAAGCGCGAAGTTTCCCCTGCAGGAAAACGTTTGTACAATGCAACAATGATTCCAAACCGCGGTGCCTGGTTGAAAATTGAAACTGATGCAAACGATTTAATCTACGTTAAAATAGATAAAAACAGAAAAATTCTGGCAACAACTTTGTTGAAAGCTATGGGTATTACTGTTTCAGAAATGGAATCTCTGTTTACACACTTTGAATTCTTAAAGAAAACTCTGGACAAAGATACCGCAGAAACAACAGATGATGCTTTGATTGAAGTTTATAAAAAATTAAGACCTGGTGACCCTGCTTCTCCTCAAGGCGGACGCTCCATTCTTGAAGCCCGTTTCTTTGATGAAAAGAAATATGATATCGGTCGTGTAGGTCGTTATAAATTAAATAAAAAATTAAACTTGAATATTCCTAAAAATCAAAGAACATTAACAGTTCAAGATATCGTTGCATCAATCGAATACCTTATCAATTTAACATACGATGAAGGTACAGTTGATGATATCGACCACTTAGGAAACAGAAGAATCCGTTCAGTAGGTGAACTTCTTCAAAACCAATTCAGAGTTGGTCTTTCAAGAATTGAAAGAATCGTTAAAGAAAGAATGACACTTCAGGATTCTGAAACATTAACTCCGTTGAACCTTTTAAATACAAAACCTCTTGTAGCTTCATTAAAAGAATTCTTCGGAAGTTCACAATTATCACAATTTATGGACCAAACCAACCCTCTTGCTGAATTAACTCACAAAAGACGTATTTCAGCATTAGGACCTGGCGGTTTGATGAGAGAAAGAGCCGGATTTGCGGTTCGTGACATCCACCCGTCTCACTACGGACGTATTTGCCCTGTAGAAACTCCGGAAGGTCCGAACGCAGGTTTGATAGGTTCACTTGCTACTCACGCAAAAGTTAACGACTACGGTTTTGTTGAATCTCCGTTCTTCGTTGTAAAAGACGGTGTTGTAACTGACGAGGTTCACTATCTTACAGCTGATGAAGATGAAAACTTCCGCTGTGCTCCGGCAGACGTTAAATTAAATAAAGACGGTACATTCAAAGATGCACAGGTTCCTGTTAGATACCGTTCTGAATTTACAATGTGCGAATCTTCTAAAGTTGACTATGTCGGTGTTTGTCCGATACAGATTATTTCAGTTGCAACTTCAATGATTCCGTTCATTGAACACGACGACGCTAACCGTGCATTGATGGGTTCTAACATGCAACGTCAGGCAGTACCGCTTTTCATTACAGAAAGACCTGTTGTAGGTACCGGTTTAGAGGCTAGAGCAGCAAAAGACTCAGGTATGGTTATTGTATCTGATGTTGACGGTACTGTTGAAAGAGTTGTCGGTGAAGAAATTATCATCCGCGACATTAACAACCAGCCTCATGTATATCAATTAATGAAATACGTAAGATCCAACCAGGATACTTGTATTAACCAGCGTCCGCTCGTTCACGAGGGTGATAAGGTTAAAGCAGGTGATGTTATCGCAGACGGTGCATCAACATGCGGCGGAGAACTTTCATTAGGTAAAAACGTAATCGTAGCTTATATGCCTTGGGAAGGGTATAACTTCGAAGATGCTATTTTGCTTTCTGAAAGATGCGTTCACGATGATATCTTTACATCAATCCACATTGAAAAATTGGAAATTGATGCAAGACAAACAAAACTCGGACCGGAAGAAATTACCCGTGAAATTCCTAACGTTTCAGAAGATGCTTTGAGACATTTGGATGAACGCGGTATTGTTCGTATCGGTGCAAGAGTTTATGCTGATGATATTCTCGTTGGTAAAGTAACTCCTAAAGGTGAATCAGAACATCCGCCTGAAGAAAAATTGTTAAGAGCAATCTTTGCTGAAAAAGCAAGAGATGTTAAAGATAATTCACTGAGAGTACCTCACGGCGAAGGCGGAAGAGTCTTAGACGTTAAGGTATTCGACAGAGAAAAAGGCGATGAACTTCCTCCGGGAGCAAATACTGTTATCAGAGTTTACATCGCTCAAAAACGTAAAGTTTCTGTCGGTGATAAACTTTCAGGACGTCACGGTAACAAAGGTATTGTATCAAGAATTCTTGCAAAAGAAGATATGCCGTTTATGCCGGATGGTACCCCTGTTGATATCGTATTGAACCCTCTTGGTGTTCCGTCACGTATGAACGTTGGTCAAACTTATGAACTTCTTCTTGGTTTGGCAGCATATCTTACAGGAAACTACTACGAGGCTCCTTCATTTGATGAAATGTTCGGGGATGCTCAATCTGAAATCGCAACCAAAGCAGAACTTTTGAAAGGTATTAAAGAATCAGGCTGCGATTGGGTAACAGAAGACGGTAAAGTAAGATTGATTGACGGTAGAACAGGTGAACCGTTTGATGAACCTGTTGCAGTCGGTCTTTCATATATCCTGAAACTCGTTCACCTTGTAGATGACAAAATCCACGCACGTTCAACAGGACCATACTCATTAGTAACACAACAACCGTTAGGCGGTAAGGCTCAATTCGGCGGACAAAGATTCGGTGAAATGGAAGTTTGGGCATTGGAAGCTTACGGTGCAGCTTATACATTACAAGAAATGTTGACTATCAAATCAGATGATGTTAACGGAAGAAACAGAGCATACGAATCAATCGTTAAGGGTGATAATATCCCGAGACCTGGTATACCTGAATCATTCAAAGTACTTGTAAGAGAATTGCAAAGTATCGGTTTGGATATTACCTGTGTTAAAAAAGACGGTTCTGAAGTTGATCTGGTATCCGATATGGATGACTTGAGAAAATCAGCTCCGAAAAGAACATTATCAGATATTGATTCAGAGTTGTTGAATATCAACTTCTTTGAAACACCAACAACATTTGGAGATTTATAAACAGATTAACAGCGGGGGCAATTCCCCCCGCAATAAAAAGGAGAAACATATAAATGTCTACAAGTATAGATTATTTTGATTATATACGAATAAGTATAGCTTCACCGGAAAGAATTCTGAAATGGTCTTACGGAGAAGTAACAAAACCGGAAACAATCAATTACCGTACCTTAAAACCGGAAAGAGACGGTTTGTTCTGTGAAAGAATTTTCGGACCGTCAAAAGACTGGGAATGCTATTGCGGTAAATATAAAAGAGTTCGTCACAAAGGTATTATCTGCGAACGCTGCGGTGTAGAAGTTACAGATTCAAAAGTGCGCCGTCACAGAATGGGGCATATCAAACTAGCCGCTCCTGTTTCACACATCTGGTTCCTGAAAGGCATTCCGTCATATCTTGGTTTGCTTCTGGATATGACATTGAAAGATTTGGAACAGGTAATTTACTTTAACAATTATGTAGTTCTTGATCCGGCAGACAGCCCGTTCAAGAAATTACAATTACTCAGTGAAGAAGAATATGAAGACTTTATGGCTGAAAACGAAGATTCCGAATTGAAAGTAGGTATCGGTGCAGAAGCTATTAAAGAACTTCTTATGGAATTAAACATAAAAGAACTCGCAGAAGAAATCAGAACAGAACTTGCAGGCTCTGTAAACTCTGTTCAAAGAAAAAGCAAACTTATCAAACGTTTGAGATTGCTTGATTCTTTAATTTCTTCAGAAACAGAACCGTCTTGGATGATTATGGATGTGCTCCCTGTAACACCTCCGGATTTAAGACCGATGGTTCAGTTAGACGGCGGACGTTTCGCAACATCTGACCTTAACGATTTGTACAGACGTGTTATCAACAGAAACAACCGTCTCCAAAGACTTTTGGAAATGGGTGCACCTGAAATCATTGTCAGAAACGAAAAACGTATGCTTCAGGAAGCTGTAGATGCTCTTATTGATAACGGCAGACGCGGCAGAACTGTTGTAGGTCCGAATAACAGAGCGTTAAAATCATTATCAAATATTATCGAAGGTAAACAAGGTCGTTTCCGTCAAAACCTCCTCGGTAAACGTGTTGACTACTCCGGTCGTTCAGTAATCGTAGTAGGTCCGCAGTTGAGTTTGAACCAGTGCGGTTTGCCGAAAGAAATGGCTATCGAATTGTTTAAACCATTCGTCGTTAATAAACTGATTGAAAGAGGTTACGTTCAAAACATTAAATCAGCTAAAAAGAAAATTGAACGTTCCGAAGCAATCGTATGGGATATATTAGAAGAGGTAATCGACGGACACCCTGTACTGTTGAACCGTGCTCCGACCCTCCACAGATTAGGTATTCAGGCATTTGAACCTAAATTAGTCGAAGGTCGTGCAATTCAGCTTCACCCGTTAGTATGTACAGCATTCAACGCTGACTTCGACGGTGACCAAATGGCTGTTCACGTACCGTTGTCTATTGAAGCCCAAACAGAAGCAAGAATGTTAATGTTAGCAACTAACAATATTCTTGCACCTGCAAACGGTAAACCAATCATCACACCGTCACAGGATATGGTATTGGGTATGTATTACCTGACAATTCTGAAAGATCCTGCACAGGAACCGAAAGGTTACTTCTATAACTTCCAGGACGCAATTGCAGCCCTTGAAGTCGGAATTATCAGTTTACACGACAAAATTATTGTAAGAAACGAAAACGGTGAAAGATTTGAAACTACAGTCGGAAGAATTATCTTCAACGAAACCGTTAGAAACGCTCTTGCATAATCAGTAAATTTTTGAAAATTAAAATTGAGGAAAAATAGAATGGATACAACATACGCACATGTTAAAAAAGAACCGGAGTTCATCAACAAACAGATGGACAAGAAAGCATTGAATAACCTTCTTGCTCAGATGTATTTGGAGTACGGCGGTGCTAAAACGGCTGAACTTGCCAATGCATTGAAAAACCTCGGTTATAAATATGCTACAAAATCCGGTACAACTATATCAATTGCAGACTTACAGGTTCCTGCAGTGAAAAAAGATCTGCTCAACGAAGCGGAAAAAGAAATTGAACAATCAACTAACAGATACTTAAAAGGTGAAATCACAGAGGTTGAAAGATATACAAAAGTTATCGACACATGGTCAGAAACAACAGCTAAATTGACTGCTCAGGTTGTTGAAAACTTTGATAAATTAAACCCGGTATATATGATGGCGTTCTCCGGAGCAAGAGGTAACGTTTCTCAGGTATCACAACTTGTAGGTATGCGTGGTTTGATGGCTGATGCACAGGGACAAATCATCGACTTGCCTATTAAGTCAAACTTTAAAGAAGGTTTGTCAGTTACCGAATACATTATTTCTTCATACGGTGCACGTAAAGGTCTTGTAGATACTGCGTTGAAAACAGCTGACTCAGGTTACCTTACAAGACGTCTGGTAGACGTTGCTCAGGATGTAATTATCCGTGCAGATGACTGCCATACTACTAAATGTATTAATATGAAAGCTATCACTGACGGTGATGCAGTTATCGTTCCGTTAATCGACAGATTGCTCGGAAGAACTGTTGCTCAGGATATCGTTGATACAGACGGCACTCTTCTTGTTAAAAACGGTACAACCTTGAACCGTGATGATATCAAAAAAATTGCACACCTCAATCTGCAAGAACTAAAAGTCAGATCCGGTTTAACCTGCGGTCTTGAGTATGGTATTTGCCAAAAATGCTACGGCTGGGCAATGACTACACAAAAACTTGTTGATGTTGGTGAAGCAATCGGTATTATCGCAGCACAATCAATCGGTGAACCTGGTACACAGCTTACAATGAGAACATTCCACACAGGCGGTGTATTCAAAGGTTCAGGTGCAATGAAAACCGTTGATGCAAAAATTGCCGGTGAAGTTGTTTCTAACGTTAAAACACGTGAACTCAGAACACGTCACGGTGATATCGTAAACGTAGCTAATTACGAAGCTGATATTGAAGTTAAAGGCGAAAAGAGAACTGAAAAATACCACATTCCTGCAGGGTCAACAGTATTCTTTACTAACGGAATGAAAGTAGAAAAAGGTTTTAAACTCGCTGAATACGAACCGGTATCTCAGGGTGACGGTTCACGTTTGACCGAAAAAGCTACAAAAGATATTACGTCTGACCTTAGCGGAGAAGTTCTTTTTGAAGACTTTATTGCCGACGAAAAGAAAGACAGACAGGGTAATATCTCAAGAACAACTAATAAACAAGGTATTATATGGGTTCTCGGCGGTGATGTATACAACCTCCCGGGCGGCTCTAAAGTTCTTGTTAAAGACGGTCAGGCTATTAAAGAGGGTGAAAAACTCGCTGAAACTCTTACAATCAGTGAACACGGCGGTGAAGTCCGCTTCGGTGATGACCTCGTAATTGAAGATGTAAGCTTTGAAGGCAAAAAAATCAAGAAAATTGTTCAAGGTAAAGAAATTACTATTGTAATTGCTTCATTGATGCCTGAAAATGCTTCATTTGAACAAACTAAAAAAGAACAAATCTGGACAGTTAATAAAACCGGTGAAAAATATATCGTTAAAGCTCCTGTTGATACAACAGTAGAAAACGGTATGATTATTGCCGAACTTATTGATGATGACTGTGCAGTTACATCTTCAGGTGAAATAAGATATGTCGACGTTGAAGTTGATGAAAACCAGATTATTACAAAACCTGGTACGGTTGTATTTATTCCTGAAGAAATACACCAGATTTCAAAAGATAGTTCTTTGAAAATGGTTGAAAACGGAACATTCGTTACAGCGGGTACTGAAATCGTAAAAGATGTATACTGCCACATTGACGGTATTGTTGAATTCAAGGAATACAATGATATTATCCACGAAATTACAGTTCGTCCTGGTGAAGTTCATACATTGCCTAGCGTTTCAGAATTGAAAGTTGACGAAGGCGAAGTTGTTAAAAAAGGAACAGTTATTGCAGATGGAGTTACTGCAAAAGAAACTTCTATCGTTACAATAATGGATTCAACTATGGATGATCTGGACATTGATGATTTGGATGAAGAAATTGATACAAGTCTTTCACTTGATGAAGACAATATTGCTAATCAGCCAATTCAAATCTTAATCAGACCTGTTCAGGTATTGGAAGTTCAACAGAAAGATGTTTCAATTAAATTCAATACAACAGATAATTTAATTGATATTGTTCCTGTAACACAACTTCAATACAAAGACGGTGCAAGAGTAAGAAACCTTGACGGTTCAACAATCACAAGAACAAGTCTTGTTCTTCAAATGCAAGGATACCTTTCACACTTAAAAGGTATGGTTGAAATTGATGACAAAGGCAACTTGAGAATTGTTGTTCTGGAAAACCTGATTGTCCGCCGTGAATTTGAAGGTAATGCTAAATTGCTTTCATCTCTTCAAACAGAATTGCTTGTAAAAGACGGACAAACAATTACTCCAAAAACACCTGTTGCAAAAACTCAGGTTCTTGCAATTAACAACGGTGTTGCATCTATTAAAGATGAAAACGCTGAATCTAGAAGATTACTTTTGACAAGTTCAACTTATGAAGAAAAAATCGCAATTAGCGGCAAATCAAATGTTAAAAAAGGCGATTTTGTAAAACTTGATGAAGTAATTGCTGAAAGCGGAGAAAAATCAACAGTTTCAGGTCTGGTTACTGCCGTTAATAAAGGCGAAGTAACAGTAAGAACCGGTCGTCCATACCTTATCAGCCCTGGTACAATGCTTCAGGTTGATTCCGGTGCACTGGTTCTGAGAGGCGATATTATTGCAACACTTGTATTTGAAAGACAAAAAACAGGTGATATCGTTCAAGGTCTTCCGAGAGTAGAAGAGTTGCTTGAAGGCAGAAAGCCGAAAGATTGTGCTATATTGGCAGAAGAAGAAGGTGTTGCCGAAATTGAAACTGATGATGATCTTCCTAGACTCTATCTTGTAAATGAAAACGGAAGAACAGAAATCAAGTATGCAATTGATGCAAATATAGTTGTTCACAACAAACAGGAAATCAAAAAAGGTCAGCCGTTAACAAGCGGACCATTGAACCCGCACGATGTAATCAGACTCTGCGGTCCTGAAGCTGCTCAACAATATCTGGTAGATGAAGTTCAACGCGTATACCGTTCTCAAGGTGTAGAAATTGCAGATAAACACGTTGAAATTATCGTTCGTCAGATGACTAAGAAAGTTAAAGTTGTTGATGCCGGTGATACTAAATTGCTTCCGGGTGAACTTGTTGAAATGCAAATCTTTGAAAGAGAAAACAAAGAGGCTGAAGAAAATGGCGGTCAACCTGCAACATGTGAATATATGTTGTTAGGTATTACAAAAGCGTCATTGAACACAGACAGCTTTATTTCAGCAGCATCATTCCAGGAAACAACAAGAATCCTGACAGAAGCAGCTGTAGACGGAAAACGTGACTTGCTCCGCGGATTAAAAGAAAACGTAATTATCGGTCGTTTAATCCCTGCAGGTACAGGTTTCCACCATCTTTCCAACGCTAACGAAGAAAAAGAACGCGAAGAAAGAAAACGTGCAGTTGCACAAAGAAATCAAGCAAGAAAACCATCTGCGATTTTGGAAGAAATCGAAGGTATGTTTGGCGCTCCTGATTTCAACATTGATGAATAATTCGAGGATATTATACGAAACACAAAAGGGTCCGGACTTATTAGTTTGGACTCTTTTTTATTATTTACATAAGTATTTCTATATACGACAGATGATTTCTTTAAAGTTTTTTCCAGATTGTCCGATAAGATTATTAGCAAGAGAGGACAGTTTGTATGGCAAAGATTTTGGAAGGTAAACGCAGAATAATAAAAATGTCTGTGGATGATGTGTTAAATATTGTTCGTATGTACCAGCAGGTAACGAAAAACAGTTGTTGTTATGAACATACCAGAGAACTTTTAGAGCGGGAAGCTTTTTATTTGCCGGAAGATTTGTAACGTTTTTGTGTAAAATGCTTAATAAAATAGCAAATTTTTTCATGCTCTGATTTAATATAAACATAAGTAGTGTGTGTATCGCATGGAGGTTTTTATATGAATGTTAGTGCTATAAACAGTTATTCCGCAAGTTTTGGTAATAAATCGGGGAAAGTTGCAGATAATAAACAACCTAAACCGGGTACTGCGCAGGTTGAAATTCCCGGATTAACAACACCGGCATCAGATGATGTTAAAAAAGCTCTTAAAACTCAAAAAAATATCGGTTATGCAGGTATTGCAGCTACAGCGCTTGCAGTCGGCGGTTCATTTTTCAAAAACAGAGCACTTAGATTTGTGACGGCACTTCCTGCTATCGCAACTACTGCGGTTGCAGGTTTGATTTTCTTTGCTTCTGCTAAAAAGGCAGAACAATTAATGGATGTTATGGAAAAAACAGAGGCTCCTGCCGCTAATGAAACAAAAAAAGCAGAAAATGCACCTGCTGATGATGCAAAAACTGCGGCCGTAAAAAAAGAAGAACCTGCCAAACAGGCTGAGTCAACAGAGCAGGATAAATAGTAGCCATATAGAGTTATAAAAAATTCCTTTTTATTGTATTATGACGATATAATCAAAAAGGAGTTTTTTTATGAGAAAAAATATCATTACAGTTTTACTTATCTTAATCATTCCGATGTTTGCATACTGGCTTCTGAATACTAATGATGCCTCAACATCAAGTACAGTTGCAGAGGCAAGCAACAAACCTCAGATTATTAAATTTACATCTGAAATGTGCATGGATTGCCAGACCATGAACCAGATTATGAAAGAAATTTATCCTGCATACAAAGATAAGATTACCCTGATAGAAATTCCTGTTCAGGATAAGACATCCTTTAATCAGGAACAGATAAAAAAATATAAAGTAACTCTTGTACCTACAATTATACTGATTGATTCTAACGGCAAACAGGTTAAAAGAATTGAGGGTGCTATAGAAAAAGACGTTATGGACTCATATCTGCAAGGACTTAATTAATGCAAAACTACGTTGAATTATTCACATCACAGGGCAATATTATATTATTATTCTGGTTGTCATTTTTAGGGGGGCTTATAGCTTCGGTGTCACCGTGTTCTCTGGCTATGCTCCCGATGATAATCGGGTATATAGGCGGATATTCAAAAGAAAAACCTTCCAGAACATTACTACAGATGATATTTTTTGTTCTTGGAACTGCAATAGTTTTTACGATAATTGGCATAATTTGTGCATTGACTGGTAAAGTTTTTGTGTCTTTTGCCGGCGGTTATTTTGGATTAATTATTGCCGCTATAGTAATGATTATGGGCTTGAAACTTGTAGGCTTTTTGGATTTTGAACTTCCTGTTATAATAAAAGAAATTCCGCAAAATAAAGCTCAAAGTATTTATTTATATCCAATACTTCTGGGTGCTGTTTTTGCATTAGCGGGCACCCCGTGTTCAACCCCTATTCTTGCGGCAATAATGGCATTTGCTTCATTATCTGCAAGCCTTGCACAGGCCGTAATAATGCTTTTTCTATTTGCAATAGGGCAGGGATTGATTTTGATACTTGCAGGATTTTTAACCTCCCGTTTGAAAAACTGGAAAGGGTTTTACAAGTTTTCAGATATGCTTTTAAAAATAAGCGGTGTGCTTTTAATTTTAGCTTCACTATATATTTACTATAAAATTTTTGCTCCGTTTGTGATGAAGTTGTTATAGTGTAAAAAAGAAATAAGGAAAATTATTTTCGGAACACGCGTCTCGCTGCCGCTCGCGTTATCGCCATCAAATAACATTCCTTATTTCTTTTTTAGTGTATTTTTTTTTGACTTTAATTATTCTACACAGGTAATTGTAAATTTTTTGTTATTTGCAGTATTGATATAAGTTTTAGATAACGTACCGTTTATATTTAAAAATACAGTCGCTTTTGTTTCTGCTACGCTTGGCGTAAATGTAACATCCCTGTGGTTTGTAACCTGTCCGTATCTGTTATAATCTTCATGTATGGTTCTTACTTTATAGGCGCCTTGATTACGGGATGCAGGTCCGAATCCTGCCTGTTCTCTGGCAATTGTGCCTGTACTTATTACATTACCCTTGTTATCAACTGTTGTATGATACTGGTAATTTTTCCCGTCTTTAAAAATGTTTTTTTGACGAACAAGTTTTCCGGATTTCTCCTCAATAAGAGTATATTGTTTACCTCCTTTAAAATTTTTTTCAAAACAGATTAAACCGCTTTTAGATGTACGACCTATTTGTTTGCCGTAACCTTTCATAATGGCAGTGCCAATTTTGCGTAATGAACCTAATAAGTTCCCCATAAAATTTTCTCCTATAACTTTTTACAGATGATTAATATCCCTATAATTTTTATAAAACATTTGTAATCCATTTATTGCTATTTTATATAACAATGTAAACTAATCTTAATTTCAATCCTGATTTTAATAAAATAATTTTGCGACCTCACCCCACCCCTCTCCTTATAAAGGAGAGGGAGAATCTATTACTTGTTATTTAATAATTCTAAAAGTTTTAAATAAACGCCATCAATATTATTATCAATTTCGTTATTCCAGAATCTGATAACTTTGTAGCCTTGTGATATTAGATATTCAGTCCTGATGTTATCATAAGGATATATTTTCAGGGCTGTTATGCTGTCCGCCATCTAACTCTATTACAATATGCTCTCTTCTGCTGGCAAAATCAACTATATAAGGACCAATTGGATATTGTCTGACAAATTTTATTCCGTTTAATTGACGATTTTTTAATAAATCCCATAGTTTATATTCCTGCGGGGTCATATTTTTTCTTAAAACTCTTGCTGTAATATATTTTTTATCCATAAATTGATTATAACATATTTGTAAATAATGCACCCTCTCCTTTATAAGGAGAGGGTTAGGGTGAGGTTTTTGAGTTTTTATATATCTTTACTAATGACTTGTAAAAAAGCCTTGAATATCGTATAATTTATATACAAAAAGGAGCAGAAAGATGAAAATTTACGAAGGACAACTTACAACACAGCAAAATGAAAAATTTTGTATTATTATTTCCAGATTTAATGATTTTATCGGAGAAAAACTGTTGTCCGGAGCTATAGATACACTGAAACGCCACGGTGTTTCTGATGAAAATATTGAAGTGGCAAAAGTCCCCGGAGCTTTTGAAATTCCTCTTGCTGCACAAAAATTTGCTAAAACAAATAAATACAGTGCCATAATTACACTTGGTGCCGTAATTAAAGGTTCAACACCTCATTTTGACTATGTTAGTGCGGAAGTTTCAAAGGGTGTTGCTAATGTAAGTCTTCAAACAGGTGTTCCTGTAATATTTGGAGTCTTAACTACAGACAATATAGAACAAGCTATTGAAAGAGCCGGTACAAAAGCAGGCAACAAAGGTGCTGATGCTGCTAAAACCGCAATTGAAATGGTTAACCTGTTCAAAACTATATAGTGTTTATATTTTATCAGTTTAGGGGGTCTGCGTATGAGTGAAGTGATGACGGAATACCGTAATGAAAACACAAAGGACATTGATATTCTGCCAACCATCGAAATGGTCAAAAAGATGAACGAGGAAGACAAAATAGTTGCGCTTGCGGTTGAAGATGAATGCGAGCACATTGCTCAGGCTATTGATATTATAGCAAAACAGTTTTTAAAGGGCGGTAAATTATACTATTTTGGTGCGGGGACTTCCGGACGTCTCGGAATCCTTGACGCATCAGAATGCCCGCCGACATTCAGCGTAAGCCCTGATATGGTACAGGGAATTATGGCAGGCGGCGATAAAGCTTTCAGGATTGCGGTAGAGGGAGCAGAGGATGATTTTGAAGCCGGCAAAAAAGATGCGGAAGTTTTGACGGATAAAGATGTTGCGGTAGCAATTTCTGCCAGCGGTAATCCTAAATATCTTCTTGGTGTTTTGCAGCAGGCTGATAGTGTTAATGCTAAAACAATTGCGCTGACATGCAATTCAAAAGCTCTTATTGCTGAAGATGCGGGGCTTACTATCTGTGTTGAAGTAGGTCCTGAAGTTATTGCTGGGTCAAGCCGTTTAAAGGCAGGCTCTGCTCAGAAAATGGTTTTGAATATGCTGACAACAGGAGCTATGATTAAAATCGGTAAAACCTATCAAAATTTTATGATAGATTTGAAAGCTTCAAACGAAAAATTAAAAGACAGAGCAATAAGAATTGTTGCGCAAATAGCAGGGGTAACTCACAGTGATGCTCTGGCGGCTCTTCTTGATTGCAATTGGGAAATTAAAACTGCAATTGTAATGATTTTGAGAAAAGTTTCACCGGATGAAGCAAGGCTTGAACTTAAAAAACACTGCGGTGTCTTAAGAAAACTTCTGACTAAAGAACTTGTGTAGACAAACTGTCAGCATTATTGTAAAATATTTATATATAAGGGAAAGAGTAAATATGAAATTAACAGTAATAGGCGCAGGATGCTGGGGATTAACACTTGCCTGGCTTTTGACAGATAATTTTGAACAGGTGACGGTTTGGGGGCGTGCACAGGACTTATCAGAGGATTTGTTAAAAAACAAACATACCTCAAAACCTCTTGAAGTTCAACTTGCAGACAAAGTAGAGGTTACTTCTGATCTTACATCTGCTATCAAAGATGCTGATATTATTTTGAATGTAGTTGCAACGTCAGGTACACGCGATGTTTGTGAAAATCTGAAAAAATCCGGTATAAAGCCTGAGCAAATTTTTGTTAATGCTTCAAAAGGCATTGAACTTCCGTCTTTGATGAGAATGTCTGAGGTTATAAAAGAAGTTCTTCCTGAACAAAAACTTGCTATTTTATCAGGTCCTACTCTTGCAAAGGAAGTTTTGCAGGGCAAACCTACAGCGGCATCAGTTGCATCTGATGATATGAAGATTGCTGAATTTGTTCAAAAACATTGTAATGTACCTGGACGTTTCAGACTCTATACAAATTCGGATGTTATAGGTGTTGAACTCGGCGGCAGTTTAAAAAACGTAATCGCTATTGCATCTGGTTTTGCTCACGCGATGAATTTAGGTGATAACTGTACGGGCACTCTTCTGACTCGCGGGATGGCTGAAATTGTTCGTGTAAGTATTAATCTTGGCGCAAATCCATCTACATTATACGGGCTTTCAGGCATGGGTGATTTAATAGCTACCTGCTCAAGTCCGATGTCAAGAAATTACACAGTTGGTTCTATGCTCGGACAAGGCAAAAAAATTGATGATATTTTAAAAGAATTGGGTTCTGTTGCAGAGGGAGTAAAAACATCTAAAGCAATATGCGAACTTGCAAAAAAACTTGATATAGATGTGCCGGTTTCTAATGCAATTTACGAAGCGGTTTATACGGATATTACTCCAAAAGAACTTCTGGATAAATTAATGAACCGTAAGTTGAAAGAAGAAGAAAGATACGTGTAATGACCGAAAAAAAATATGCTGTTAGATATTTGAAAAATACTTATTACCCTGTGATAATTCCTGATAATGTTTCGGTCGAAGACGGGCAGATGATTCTTGTGCGTACAGAAAAGGGCGAAGAAGCCTTAAAAGTCTTTACTGTAAATTCTCAGATTGCAGCTATCTGGGATAACAGTGATTTAAAACCGGAGCCTTTTCCGTTTATTCGTGTTATGTCCCAGCGTGACTTACAAATTCTGGATGATATTAAAAAAGAAGAAGTTGAATCATTTTTCAAATGTCAGGCGCTTGTGAAACAGCACAAGTTAACTATGAATCTTGTTCAATGCCGTATTACATTTGATAAAAGAAAAATAACTTTTTATTATACGGCTCCGGAAAGAGTAGACTTTCGAGCTTTGTTGAAAGATTTGACCCAGGTGTTTACACGGGTAAGAATTGATTTGCGGCATATCGGAGTCCGAGACGAAACCTCAATTCTTGAGGGCACAGGTGTTTGCGGCAGACCGTTCTGTTGTTCAAGTTTTTTGAGAAAATTTGCTACAATCAATGTAAAATTAGCTAAAGATCAGGGGATGCCGATTGCACCCGGAAAAATTTCCGGTACCTGCGGACGTCTTTTGTGCTGCTTAACTTATGAATATTCAAACTATATAGATGCGGCAAAAGGCATGCCGCCTGTAGGTTCTTCTGTGATGACGCCTGACGGACTGGGGAAAGTTTATTATCTTCAATTCCTGAGCGGCAAAGTTGCCGTTAAAATGGAAGACGGCAAGGTCAGAGAATTCCCTAAAGGTGATATTGAAATGGTTGATGCTGATGTCAATGTTGAAATTGATATTCCGGATATTAACAATGCCTACGCTGAAGATGGCGAACACATTG
Source organism: Candidatus Gastranaerophilales bacterium (assembly GCA_944323595.1). Taxonomy (GTDB): domain Bacteria; phylum Cyanobacteriota; class Vampirovibrionia; order Gastranaerophilales; family Gastranaerophilaceae; genus CALUVN01. The sequence continues at coordinate 35,574 of CALUTF010000004.1, forward strand.
ATATAAAACAACTTGAAGATGACAAAAACAGTTCAACAGGTAACATTTAATTTTTTGATATCAGGAAATTTTTCCCTCGTCACGGGATTATTGTTACTGTATAAAAAAAGTTCAAGCAATTTTCAAATTGTTTAAAATTTTTCTTATTTTTTATTCTGGTTATTTTGTTCGGGTAAAATTTTTGTACAAACTGTCAGACAAGTTGTATAAGACTTTCTTTGCATTAGAAACCCTATTTATAATTTTTACTTGTTATAGAGGTGGCATCTGACTGAATGAGTATCTGAAAGTTGAGTGCTCTCCGACGGAACAGTTTTACAGATATCCATACAGTACTGACATCTTGTGTGGAACTTGCAGCCTGTTGGAAGATTCGCTGGCGATGGCAGATCACCTTGCAGGATAATTTCTTCTTTTTTACCGGTAAGCTGCGGCACGGAACTCAAGAGCGCTTTTGTGTAAGGATGCTTCGGCGCTGAAAACAGTTCTTCTGTTGTGCCGATTTCAACAATTTCTCCAAGGTACATAATTGCAACCCTGTCGGCTAAGTATTTAATCACGCTCATATCATGCGTAATCAAAAGGAATGTCAGGTTAAATGTTTCTTTTAAATCTTTTAAAAGATTTATAATCTGTGCCTGAATACTTACATCAAGCGCGCTGACAGGTTCGTCTGCAAGAATAAACTCAGGGTTTAAAACAAGTGCACGCGCAATTGCGATTCTCTGACGCTGTCCGCCAGAAAATTCATGCGGAAATCTGTTAAGTGCTTCTGCAGTTAATCCTGTCTTTTCAGCTTTCTCTAAGACAATCCCGTCGATTATATCGTTTTTGTAATCCGTATTTATTTTCAGAGGTTCCCGCAGTGTATCAATAATTTTCATTTTAGGGTTGAGGCTTGAATACGGGTTCTGAAAAATCATCTGGGCTTTAGTGCGGAAGTTTTTCAGTTCCTTTTTATCCATAGTGAGAATATTTTTGCCCTCAAAATCAATTTCACCTGATTTTGCATCTTCAAGTTTTATTATCGCTCTTGCAAGTGTTGATTTGCCGCAGCCTGATTCGCCCGCAATCGCAAGAATTTCTCCTCTCTTTATATCAAGCGACACTCCGTTTACAGCATGGATGGTTTCTTTTTTGCCTAAAATTCCTTTGCTTGTATTGTACTCAACAACCAGATTTTTAATTTTTACCAGATTTTCAACCATAGAATGATATTAACTTAATTCTTAAATTAATGCAATCGGTCAGCTTGTTAAATAGATAATTCTCCCTAACTGCAGAATGTAACAAATTTTTCATATAATGTCAAAATTATTATTTTACGAGATTTAAAATAAAAAATACAAGGATGATATTATGATGAATACCCGTTCAATTAACAAATCTGTTGAGCAAATTTAAACGTTTTTATATCGGAGAAATGAGTTCAGCAGAGCTAAGACAATATCAAAATCAGAAACAAATGAACATGTTAAATCGTATTTAAAGAATTTTTATACAGAGGCAATGGATGCTCCTGCACATGCGGAGTATCTGCATCGGATACACCGTATGCGAAGCTTATTAGGCTGCGTAATGAAACCTTATAAAGAGCAGAATCCTTTTATGTTGAAATTAAAACTCGCTGCTGCCGAGTTTATTACAGATTATAGAAAGAAAAATTTAATAAAAAGAGATCCCGAGCTTACTGCCTTAAAAAAGTCATATGATGAAAAGGTCAATGAGCTTTATCCTAATAGCAGCAGTTTACGAAAGAAAATTATAAATAGAATAAAATTTCACGGATTTTCTAATCCTTAAATTTCACGGCGTCCTTCAAGCGCTTTTGCAATAGTTATTTCATCCGCATATTCCAGATCTGCTCCTACAGGCAAACCGAATGCAATTCTGGAAATTTTTATCCCGAAAGGTTTTATTAGTTTAGTAAGGTAAAGACTTGTTGCTTCTCCCTCGACTGACGGGCTCAGCGCAAGGATTACTTCCTGAACTTCTTCAGATGTAAGCCGCGTTAAAAGTTCCTTAATTCTTATATCATCAGCCCCTATTCCGTCCATTGGCGAAATCAGACCTTGCAGAACATGATAAAGCCCCTTATATTCGTTTGTTTTTTCAATAGCAATCAAATCTTTGGTTTCTGCTACAACGCATATTGTTGAGCGGTCGCGTTTTGTAGACTGGCAGATTTCACACGGGCTGGTTGACGACAAATTAAAGCAAACCTCGCAGGTGCGGGTGTTTGCTTTAGCGTCAATTATTGCCTGAGCAAATTTTTGAACTTCAGTCTCCGGCATTCTAAGTAAATAGAATGCCATTCTTTGTGCGGATTTTGGTCCGACTGACGGAAATTTTTGAAAATGCTCGATTAATGTTGCAATTGATTTAGGATAAATCATTATTAGAATAATCCCGGAATGTTAATACCGCCTGTCGCAGCTTTCATTTTTTCTTCCATTTGAGCTGCAGCTTTGTCGCTAGCCTGTTGGATTGCAGCAGCGATAATATCTTCCATCATTTCTACTGTTTCAGAATCAACTGATGCAGGATTTTCAGGATTGATAGCTTCCGGAGAAAGTTTAATGGATTTGAATTTTCCAAGACCGTCACAGATAACTTTTACTGAACCGCCTGCAGATTCTCCTGAGATTTCCAGATTAGCAAGTTCTTCCTGTGTTTTTTTTAATTTTTTTTGTATGTTTTGTGCCTGCTGCATCATTTGCATGATATTCATTCTTAAATGTCCTCCTTAGTCTTTTTGCGTTTTTTATTATACAATAAAAATATGAATAAGAAAACTTATGTACAAGAATCTTTAAGAAACGGGCGCATAATGCGCTGGACAATGATGCCCTTAAAGGTTTATGTTGCACCTATGAAGTTTTATTCAAAACAGGGGGAGGATTACAAATACAGAGGGCTGGTTAAGCGTGCTCTTGATGAGTGGCAGGCTGCAACAAAGGGCAGAGTGTCTTTTACTCTGGTCGGGACTCTTCTTGAATCAAATATTAATGTAGATTGGAAACGTGTTGAGAGAAAAGCTCTCGGTCATTGTTATTTTCAGTTTGATGCAGCGCAGCGTCTTTACAGTGCAGAAGTTTCTATCGGGTTGACAGACGGAATTATTCACAGTGATTACATGGACGAGGGAGAGGTTTACCACACTATATTGCATGAAATCGGACATGCAATCGGTTTGGGGCACAGTCCTTATAAATCAGATATTATGTACACCCCGCACCAGAAAGGTGTAAACAGGGTTTCAGAGGGCGACGTTTTGACTGTGAACTGGTTATACAAACTACCGCAGGGTGCGAAAGTTTCAGAAGTTGCTTCGCAGCTGGGTGTTGGCGGTTATGATATTGACGATATCATAACAAAATATATGAATAAAGCTTCAGGTAAATCGCAGGATTCGCAGCCCGAACACAAAAAAATTGTTAAGCGCAGAGATTTATTGGAAGAACAGGAAAAAATTGCACTTTTGCGTAAATACCATTTAACCCTCCAGAGTGTTAGTATGTCCGAGGAGCTTAAAAAATTTTTTCAAAAGCCGCAGGATAAGTAATTTCCTGTAAGTAAAAATACTGAATTGACGTAATGGGTGCTGAATTAGTATAATTAATATAATGTTGCCTGGCAATTAATGGTTTACACTTGTAAATGGTATTACTGAAAATACCTGAAATAATTATGAAAAGAAAGGATACAAAAGTCAAAAATGCAAAATAATTTTAATCTCCAAAAAGAAATTAAAGATAAAACAACTGAAAAATTTCATACTTTAAAAAAGGATGATACTAAGTATTTTATTGCAGAAGACAAATTAGGAAATAAGAAATTTTATTTAGGCAAAAAACACCATCGATCAAGGCACTCCTTCTCGAGAAGAAGGTACTAGCTCCGATGGTGTCAAAACTTTCAATGAAAGTTTTGATATTATTATACCAAATCAGATAGAAAATAGCAATCCTGTTGCGGTTTCTGCAACTCAATTAATCCCATTAACTTCGTCTATTCAAGCAGGAGTAAAGCAGCCATTAAAAATAAATATAGAAGAAAATGTAGATGCATCCGGTCATCATATTTTCACACCAACGGAAATAGGAGAGATGACACCGGAAGAATTTGAGAAAAATTTACCGGTGATTGAACAACAGCTAAGGGACGGTTTGATAAAACAATCAGCCCCTAAAATAGATTATACAGGCTATGTAAATCCGGTTAGCGGCGATGGTAAAATATATTCAAGAGACGAAATAGCAAAATTAACAACGGATGAATATATCAAGCTAGAGCCTGAAATAATTTCTCAACTGAATACAATAGGAATTCCAACCGAAAAAGAACTTGAAAAATATACGGCTGCCGGAGATTTGATATATGTTCACCCGTATACAAGAAGTGACGGCACAAAGGTCAGAGGGTATTACAGAGCTGCAAGATAAGAATTCTGTAAAAAAGGCGTCATTATTTGACGCCTTTTCTATTAGATTTTATTATTTTTGTAAGCGTGGAATGCAAGTGTAAAACACGTTAGTCCGAACAGTACACCAACCAGCATAGTGTTATGGTATGCATTCAAAAATGCAGAAGTGTATTCAAGTCCTTCTTTTAAATAGTCGCTCCGGAAACTGTCAAATATACTGATGGTTAATGCTACCCCGAGAATATTTCCCATATTTCGGGAAAGGGCAAGAATTCCGCTTGCTATTCCAAGTTCTGATTTTTTTACGCTGGTAATAATTGCAGTATTGGACGGTGATTGAAATAATCCGTTTCCTATCCCCATAATTCCTGAGGCAACTATGATTTCCCATGCAGGTGTTGTTTCATTGAAAGTTGTGAAAATTATAAGTGCAATAATATATACAAGCGGTCCTGCCATTGTTAAAATTCTGCTTCCGTGTTTACCTGCCCAGTTACCGCTAAATGGGGCTGTGATAGATAACGTTACGGAATATGGCAATACCAGCAAGCCGGTGATTAACGGATTGTATTTTAAAATTTCCTGCAGGAAAAAAGGAAGCAGGATTGAGTTTGTAAACATTGCCATATATGAAGTCATTACTGCAAGATTACCTAACGTGAAAGTTTTGATTTTGAAGATTTCAAAGTTAATCATCGGGTATTTAATTTTGTGGTCTCTTATGTAAAATAATGCGCCGAAAATTGCCGTGAGCAGTCCCAGAATAGTTATTTTTAAAGATGTCCAACCCCATTGATGCCCCTCGGATATTGCAAGCAGCAGAGCAAAGATACTTATAGTAAAGTATAGAAATCCGGGGTAATCAAATTTGAAATTTTTTCTGTGTTCACAATGAGATGGCAGCATTCTGTATGCATAAATGGCGCCAATAATTGCAATCGGTATACAGGGCACAAATATTGCACGCCAGTCGTATGTATTTATTAAAAATCCGCCGAGTGCCGGTCCGCTCATCCCTCCTATTGCAATTATACATCCGTTAAGCCCGAGAGCTTTGCCGCGTCTTGCGTTTCTAAAAATAGATGCAATAACGGCAGACGCATTTGATATCATAATTGAAGCCCCGAGCGCCTCTATACATCTGTATAAAATAAGCTGCCAGAACGTCATGGCTGTTGTGTTTAATATCGCGCCGAGCGCAAATAACAAAAATCCGCCTGCATACATCTTGTTTTTTGGAAAAATATCCCCCAGTTTCCCAAAAAACGGAAGAAATACCGTAAGTACAAGCATATATGCAATTACTACCCACTGGATTTGTGAGATAGTAACATCAAACGCCCTCGACATTTCATAAAGTCCGAGGTTCACTGTTGTTGAATCCAGCATCCCTAAAAAATTGCCGATTGCAACTATTATGAACATTGTCCATTTAAGTGATTTTGTTTTCATTTTTAATTATTTAAATTTTTCACCCAGTCTTTAATGACTCTCAGCGGCGAGCGTGTCAGGGCAAGTGAATTTTTTTCTACATTTTTTGTAATAACACTTCCCGCGCCTACGTTTACCCATTCCTGCAATTCAACAGGTGCGACAAGTACGGCATTTGAGCCGATTTTTACATTGTCATGAAGAATTGTTTTACTTTTGACTTTTGTAATAGGATTATAATTTGCCGTGATTGTGCCGGCTCCTATATTAACGTGTTCTCCGATTTCACTATCGCCGATGTAACTCAAATGTCCTGCATTTGTATTGGAATTTATTTTAGATTTTTTTACTTCTACAAAGTTTCCGATTTTAACATTGTCAGCCACTTCTACCCCGCCTCTGAAGTGTGCAAACGGGCCGATTTTACAATTTTCTCCGATTTTATTTTTACCTTCCAAATACGTTGACGGGTATATAATAGTGTCTTTTCCTATTTCTGTATCTTCGCTTATCCATGTAGAATCAGGGTCAACTATAGTGACGCCGTTTTCCATTAACTCAACGAGTTTTCTTTTATTCATAATTTTTGTAGCTTCTGCAAGATGGAGGCGTGAATTTATACCGAAAATTTCTTCGTTATTTTTCAATGTGTATGCATTTACCGAAAGTTTATTTTTCTTACCCCATTCAATTATATCCGTAAGGTAATATTCGCCCTGCGCATTATTGCTGGTAAGTTGATTAAATGCAGGTGAAATTTTTGCCCAGTCAAGACAGTATATTCCGGCATTAATTTCTTTTACTGCTTTTTGTTCCGGCGTTGCATCTTTTTCTTCCACTATACATTTTAAAGAATCGTCTTTTTCTCTTATGATTCTTCCGTAATTTGTCGGATTGTCAAAGATTGCACTCATTACGGTCAAATCTGATTTTTGCATTTTGTGGAATTCAATAAATTCTTTCAGTGTTTTTTCTGTGATAAGCGGGGTATCTCCGCATAGTATTAATACCAAACCTTTGTAATCTTTCAAAAACGGGCAGGCTTTTGATACGGCATCACCTGTTCCAAGCTGCGGAGATTGTAAAACAGCTTTTGCATTTTTATAATTTTCGCCCAAAAATTTTTCAACTTCTTCTGCATGATGACCGACGATTACAAAAGATTCATCAGCAATATTTTTTACATTATCAAGTACGTACCCGAGTAATGTTTTGTCCATAATTTTGTGCAAAACTTTCGGAGTGTTTGACTTCATGCGTGTTCCCTTGCCTGCTGCAAGAATTATTGATTTTATATCCATTCTATTCTCTCTTTCACTGATACTAAAACTTTCAACCTGATTATATAACAAACATTATTAACTGACGACAGGTTTTTTGTAAATATTTATACATAAAGAATTGATTTTTTTTTATGTCGGTCATATTATGAACGAACGAGTGTATAGATTACAATATTGGATGATGTTATGGCGTTAAATTTTCAGGAATTAGTATTTAATTTATCAAAGTTCTGGTCAGATTACGGATGTATAATTCAACAGCCGTATGATATAGAAAAAGGTGCTTCTACAATGAACCCTGCAACTTTTTTAAGAGCGCTGGGACCTGAACCCTGGAATACTGCAATGATTGAACCTTGCAGAAGACCTACCGATGCACGTTACGGAGAAAACCCTAACAGGCTCGGACATTATTTCCAATTTCAGGTTATCCTGAAACCATCTCCAAATAATGCGCAGGAACTTTATTTGAAAAGTTTGGAAGCTATGGGGATTGACCTTAAAGAACATGATGTAAGATTTGTGGAAGATAACTGGGAATCTCCGACTCTCGGTGCTGCAGGTGTAGGCTGGGAAGTTTGGCTTGACGGTATGGAAATTACACAGTTTACATACTTCCAGCAAGTCGGCGGTCTTGAGGTTAAGCCTGTTGCTCTTGAATTAACTTACGGGTTAGAGAGAATTGCAATGTATCTTCAAAATAAAGAATCCGTATACGATATTATGTGGAATGATACACTCAAATACGGTGATATTTATTTACAAAACGAAATTGAACAATCTAAATATAACTTTGAAGTCAGTGATGCCAAATCTCTGTTCACTATGTTTGACCTCTATCAAAAAGAAGTTGATAATTGTGTTAATGCAAAACTTGTTTTGCCTGCATACGATTATGTTTTGAAATGTTCTCATACATTCAATCTTCTTGATGCAAGAGGGGTAATCAGTAAGGATGAAAGAATTAATTTCATCAACAGGGTCAGAACAATGGCATCAGCTGTTGCTAAATTGTATGTAGCTCAAAGAGAAGAATTAGGTTTTCCTCTTTGTAAATAATATAAGGAATATAAATGGCAGTAAAATTTAACAGAGCAACGCTCTCAAGAAATTTTTTGAAAAAAATTACCAAAATCAAAGCCCCTGATGATATGCTGGCAGAGGCTAAGACTGCAGGATTAGAAAAGACACTTGGCGCTTGGGATTTAATTATTCTCGGCGTTGGTGCGATTATAGGTTCCGGAATTTTTGCGGTTGTAGGGATTGCAGCTGCTGGAGCATCCGGTCAGGTTGGTGCAGGTCCTGCCTTGATGATATCAATGATTATTGCAGCAATTGCATGCGTATTTTCAGCACTTTGCTATACAGAATTTGCTACAATGATACCTGTTGCAGGCGGTGCATATATTTATACGTTTGCAACGCTCGGCGAATTTGCGGCATGGATGGTCGGCTGGGTATTGATGCTTGAATATGCTGTCGGATTTATTGCTGTTGCGTGTGCATGGTCAAATCATTTTGTTCAATTTATGAGCGGTTTTTCAAATATCTTACCGTCCTGGATTGCAAATCCTCCTCTGTGGCTGGTAAATGATGCCGGCTCTGCTATGAAAATAGCGCAGGATAGCGGACTTAATCCACATGACGTTATTCCGTCAATTTTCGGTATTCCGCTTTGTATAAATGTTCCTGCGATTGTTATGGTTTTATTGAGTACAATGATTCTTGTCAGAGGAACAAAAGATTCTACAAAAATGGCAGGCGTTATGGTGTTTATAAAACTTGCCGTAATCGCATTATTTATACTTGTTGGTGCTTTTTATGTGAAACCGGAAAACTGGACTCCTTTTGCTCCGAACGGATTTGAGGGAGTTTTTGCCGGCGCATTTTTAATATTTTTTGCATACATCGGGTTTGATGCTATAGCGACAGCTGCGGAAGAATGTAAAAATCCACAGAAAGATTTGCCTATAGGTATTATCGGTTCACTCATAGTAACAACAGTTGTTTATGTACTGGTTGCTCTTGTGCTTACCGGTATGCAGGATACAAGCGGAAGTGTTCCGTCTGCATTTCTTGCGGCACCGATGGCTTATTGTATGAAAATGGTTAACCATAACTGGGCTGCAGGTTTGATTTCGTTAGGTTCGCTTGCAGGATTGACATCAGTTCTTATTGTTATGGAAATGGCCGCAACAAGAATTCTTTTTGCAATGAGCAGAGATCATTTTATCTCAAAAAGATTCCAAAAATTACACCCGAAATTCCATACTCCGCATGTTCTTACATGGACTGTAGGATTACTTTCAGTGCTCGGGATTTTGACTCTTGATTTGAATGTTGCGGCTGAACTTTGTAACTTTGGAACATTTACTTCATTTATAGTTGTTTGTATTGCTGTTTTAATTTTGAGAAAAACAGAACCATACAGACCAAGACCTTTTAAAGTTCCATTTTCACCATGGCTTCCTGCAATGGGTATTATTTGCTGCGGCGGATTGATGGTTTATAAGATGCAATCAATCTCAAGCTCTGCGGTACTTTTCCCGTTATGGCTCGGTGTTGGAGCTTTGATTTACCTCTATTATGGATTTTCAAGAAACAGAATTAACGAAAATGAAATCCATAAAAAAATTGTACGTGAAAAACAGGAATTAGTTAAATAAATGAATATAAAAACAGTTTTGGCTAATGCACTTAGCAAAAGAAGCCCCGATGAATTAATTGCCACCAGCAAAAAATCAGAGTTAAAGAAAACTTTGAATGTTTTTGATTTGATTGTAATCGGTATCGGTGCAGTTGTAGGAACAGGAATTTTTACGATTATAGGAACGGCAATTCAAGGCGGTCCTGAGGGTGTTGGTGCCGGTTCTGCGATTATTATTTCAATGGTGCTTGCAGCAATCGCGTGCGTATTTTCAGCACTTTGTTACAGCGAAATTGCCGCGATGATTCCGGTTGCAGGAAGCGCATATACCTATACTTACGCTACTATGGGCGAATTTATGGCGTGGATGGTCGGCTGGATTTTGATGCTGGAGTATGCCATCGGAAATATTACAGTTGCAAGTGCGTGGACAGGATATTTTGTCCAATTTTTGAAAGGTTTTAAAGCTGTACTTCCTGATTTTGTTGTGAATTTTCCGATGTGGCTCAGAAATGATTACAGATTTATGTTTGCTTATTGTGATAAATTCGGGCTGGATCCGCATACGCAGATGCCGTATTTGTTTGATAAAATCCCTGTTGCAATAAATCTTCCGGCTATTGCTATTGTACTTGTGCTGACTGTGCTTCTTATCAGGGGCATCAAAGAGTCTACTCGTGTTGCAAGTATTATGGTCGGCGTAAATATGTTTATGATAATTTCTTTTATCATCGTAGGTGCTTTTTATGTTAAGCCTGAAAATTGGACCCCTTTTGCACCCGGCGGTTTTGAGGGTATTTTTATGGGGGCGTTTTTAATTTTCTTCGCTTACATAGGTTTTGATGCAATTTCTACGACAGCTGAAGAAACGGAAAATCCTCAAAGAGACTTGCCGATTGCTATTTTAGGAACGCTTATTATATGTACAATTTTGTATGTTTGCGTTGCGCTTGTTTTAACCGGTAATGTACCTCTCGGACAAATTGATATTCAAGCTCCAATTGCTCATGCTATGCGTGCTATTGGTATTAACTGGTTTGCAGGTTTAATTTCTGTTGGTGCTTTGTGTGCCTTAACTTCAGTGCTTTTAATTTATCAGCTGGGCACTACAAGAATTTTATACGCAATGAGCCGTGATAAATTTTTGCCGAAGTCTTTGCGTTTGATACATAAAAAATACAGAACGCCTCACGTTTTGACATGGATTTCAGGTATTGTTGTAATTGTATGTGCTTTATTTATGGATTTGAATATTTCGGCTGAACTTTGCAACTTCGGAACATTCACTTCATTTATAATTATTTGCATAGCGGTTTTGATTTTAAGAAAAACCGATCCGGAAAGACCAAGACCTTTCAAAGTTCCGCTTTGTCCGCTGTTCCCTGTACTTGGAATTTTAACCTGCGGGGGATTGATGATTTATTCAATGAAATTTTTAAAAACTTCATCTTTATACTTTCCGCTCTGGCTTGCAATGGGAGTTGCTATTTATGTTATCTACGGGTATAAACAAAAACGGGTAGAAGAACAAACACGTAAAAAAAGACAGCCTAAAAAGGTTAAAGTGCAGCTGTGATAGTAAATAATTATTAAAATCTTTCTTCTATTTACTTGAAATCACCCGTTCAGCGGATACAATAAGAGTATAAATTACGTTTACTTTTAAATAAATTAGAGAGAAAATCTTAGAGGGGTAAAAATGATTAAACTCGATTACAGAAATGTAGATGCGATGCTTATCGGTGAAGAAAACGGGTTGGATATTGAGAGTTCTTTTAATGAATATAAAGACAGAATTACTCATATTATTGCTGATTTAAATAAAAGAAAAGATAAGCCCGGACAATGGCTGCAATGGATGAATTTAGGTTACAGCGAAGAAACTGTCTGGTATGTTAAAGAATACGCATCTATGGTCGAGGGTAGATTTGATAATATTTTAGTTCTGGGTATAGGCGGTTCGGCACTCGGCGGACTGGCTGTGACGGAAGCTCTATTAAAACCTTACTGGAATTTGTTAACTCCTGAACAGCGCGAAAATCTTCCCCGTATTTTCTTTCTTGATAATATTGACCCTGATACTATTACCGGTTTGTTAGAGATTCTTGATTTAAGTAAAACTCTTGTTAACGTTATTACCAAATCCGGTTCCACTGCAGAAACGATGTCACAGTTTCTGATAGTTAAGGATATTCTGGAACGTGAACTTGGTGACGATTACAGAAAAAATATCGTTGCCACTACAGATAAAAAAACAGGAATATTGAGACAAATTGCTGAACAGGAAGGGTATAAAACTTTTGTTGTGCCGGATGATGTCGGCGGCAGATTCTCTGTTTTTTCTGCAGTAGGCTTGTTGCCTTTCGCTCTTGTCGGTATAAATATCGATGATATTACCAACGGTATTAAGGATATGGATCTTGCATTGAAAAATGTTGACATCTGGGAAAATATTGCGGCTCAAAACGCTCTTATTCATTATCTTCTTGATACCCGTAAAGGTAAAAATATGTCTGTGATGATGCCGTATTCAAGCAGATTAAGATACGTTGCCGACTGGTATGCTCAGCTTTGGGCAGAATCTCTCGGTAAAAATAAAGATAAAGACGGTAATGATGTGCAGATTGGTCCAACTCCGATTAAAGCTCTCGGGGTTACTGATCAGCACTCACAAATTCAACTTTATAACGAGGGACCTAATAATAAAATTATTAATTTCATACGGGTTGAAGAATTTGACAACACTGTTGAAATCCCTCGTATTTTTGAATACACGGGTATCGGCTATTTAGGCGGAAAAACTATTAATGACTTGCTTAACGCTGAGGCTGATTCAACAAGGGTTGCACTTTCAGATTATAATCGTCCGACAGTTACGATTACTCTGCCAAAAGTTGACGGGTATAATGTAGGGCAGCTTTTGTATATGCTTGAGGTGCAAACTGCTATTGCCGGTGAATTGTATAATATCGATACATTCAACCAACCTGGAGTAGAACAGGCTAAAAATTATACCTACGCACTTATGGGAAGAGCCGGTTATGAAGAATCTGCACAGGCTCTTCAATCAAAAATGTCTGTTGTGTAAAATTTTTTGACAAAAGACCGGTTTCTATTATATTATTTAATGATGAAATTTTTAAAATTTGTAATTGTAATATTATGTTTAGCGGCAGTATTTCCGTCATTGGGTTGTTTTGCAGAAGATGGCGGATATACATTGAAAGCTGGTGTATCTGTTATAGACAGTGTGCCGAATACTTTTTACGGGAATTGGCGCGTTGTGTCAAAACTCCAAAGGACAAATGCGCCTGCAAAATTTAATTCATCATCAGTTGATTTATGGAACTTATCACGTGAGGGAGACGTCTTAAATCTCAGCAATCCGTTTACCGGAGCTTCTGCAAGTCTGAGTCTTAGTCAGGCAAGCGAAAATTCTATTAAATTCACAAGAGTTTCAGAGGTGCAAAGTAACCAGAGAGTGACTGAAGTTGTAGAGTTAAATTTAAACAAGGATTATTTTACAGGTACAAATACCTGGTACTGGCAGGTTATGTCTGATGTGAACGGACAGATTGTCAGCACCTATACTGCCCGATATTCAATCAGGGGCGAAAAATTATCAGGCATGAGTATATTTTGAAGAAAGAGGTATAGATGCAAGTATACGAATTTGATACAGTAATATTAGGCGGCGGACCTGCAGGATTATCCGCAGGAATATATGCAAGCAGAGGCGCTATTTCTACCGCAATTATTGATATAAACATGTTCGGCGGGCAGCCGTCAAATTATCTGGAGTTAGAAAATTATCCTGGATTTTCCGTAGTCGGAGGCTATGATTTGATGGAGAAATTTGAAGAGCATGCTGATAAGTTCGGCGTTCAGAAATTCCCTATGCAAGAAATTGAAAAAATTGATTTGAAATCAAATCCGAAAATTGTTTTGACAAAAGATGCGGAATTCAGAGCAAAGAGTATTATTATTGCAACAGGTGCTCAGCCTATGAAGCTAGGTGTTCCCGGTGAAAAAGAATTTGTAGGCCGCGGAGTAAGTTATTGTGCGGTTTGTGACGGTGCATTTTATAAAGAAAAAACGGTTGCAGTTGTCGGCGGCGGAAATGCTGCTGTTGAAGAAGCTATGTACCTTACAAAATTTGCGGACAAGGTATATCTGATTCATCGCCGTGATGAGCTTAGAGCCGATAAAATTGTTCAGGAACGCGCTTTTAAAAACGAAAAATTAGAATTTATCTGGGACACTGTTGTTAAAGAAATTGTCGGGGATGATTTGGTTCATACCGCAGTGCTGGAAAATGTAAAAACAAAAGAGAGAAAAAATCTTGCGATTAACGGAATTTTCCCGTACATAGGAATTGTTCCTAATGTCGAAAATATCAGCGGGCAATTGGAGCAGGATGCAGGCGGCTTTATTATTACGGATGAAACAATGAAAACTTCTATAGAGGGAGTGTATGCAGTGGGTGATGTTCGTAAAACTCCGCTCAGACAGGTGATTACTGCGGCTGCCGACGGTGCTGTAGGAGCAGTCTACGCGGTTAAATATCTGGAAACTCTCAAAGACGTTCCGCAAACTGTATAGGTTTATACATGTAAAATTTTCTGCCTTTTTATTAATCAAAAAAGATTGATAATAAGAAAGGCAGGTAAGTATGAAACAAACGGTTGAACCTATACGTGACAGGTATCAGATAAGGTTAGTTGAAGAATTTTTGATGTTGAAAAGTCAGCGCAATAGGTTACTCTTTGTGCTTGGGACAAATAGCGGGTTAAGGATATCTGATATATTGAATTTAAATGTAGCGGATGTACGAGAGAAAACTCATATAGAAATAAAGGAGCAAAAGACAGGAAAGTTTAAAAAATTTCCTATAAATGAAAAGTTAAAGAATTTAATCAATTCTTTTATAAATAATAGAGAAGATAGTGAGCCGTTGTTTTTAAGTCAGAAAAATCAGCGGCTTGATCGTTCTCAGGTATATAGAATGCTAAATGAAGCCTGTAAAGCAGTTGGTGTAAGTGCAAATATAGGAACGCACAGTATGAGGAAAAGTTTTGGCTACCATCATTACAAGCAGTTTAAGGATGTCGCGATGCTGCAGATGATTTTAATCATTCAACGCCTGCGGTCACATTGCGTTATATCGGCATAGAGCAGACGAAATAGACAATAGCTACAGACAATTTGAATTATAAAACATCTAAAAATCCAACAAAATAATACATTTGATGCATTAATTTTGAAAAGCAGTAGTTGCCGTGTTTAGGATGATAATACTCCACAAGTGCATACATTATATGAAGTATTTTGCTTGCGCTAAGTTACTCAATATGTTATATTTAAATTATAATTTACACGTAATGCATTAAATGTCTTATTTGGGTGTCAATTGTAAAGAAGAAAGATATTCTACCGGAATAAATATAATGAAAAAACGAAATATTTTGGCAGCACGTATAATTCCAACTATCAATCAGGACTATATTTGTCTGGCTGGTATAGAAAAAATAAAAAAATACAGATTTGTACCACTGAAAATTGTAGATGATTATTTGTATATTGTAGTAGAATCGAAAACAGACAAGAAATTAGTCAATAATTATATGAAAAATATATTACCATATAGTATTAAGTATTTTGAAATTCCAAACTCAGATTTTGCTCAAATAATCGATTTTATTTCTACGAATGCAGATGTGTTCAAGACCAAAACTGATGCTTTAAATATAGTTTGTAATGTAAATGGACAAGAAAACTCTAATCAAATATCCCAAATTTTAACATTTTCATGTGCAATAGTAGCTGGTTTTTTAGTTACTTGTTTATTGGGTTATACGATTTTCCCTGCATTAATTATTAATCCCTTAGTTCCGTCAATCGTATGTTCTTACACATTATATCCTTTATGTAGATATAAGTTTAACATTTCAAAAGCTTTTCCTCAAGGTTGGTTGGATTTTTTTTATAGATTAGTTATTTCGTATATTTTTATAGGCATACCTATGACTATTATAATTAAATTGGGACAATACACAAATAATTTAAAATAAAAAAGGAATAGTGATGTATAATCTAAAAATAATAATAACAATATGTATCTGTGGATTGCTTTTTGGAGGGGGGTGCTTATTTTGGTGTTATAAAGGTTATTACCCTTTTAATAGAGGACAAGGTAAATTTTTACATTTTTGGCTATATGACAATTATCATATAGCATTTAACCATTCTAATATAGAAATAAATTCTCAGCGATATTGGTGTAAAACACAATACATAGATGAAGTTCAACGCATTTACAGTCCTAATTTTGAGGCTTATGATGAACAATTAAAACAACTACAAAAAAACATAAATGCGTTAAGAAATAGCCAATATTCGCAATTTGAGTTGAATCGAGATAATTCAGACATTCAATATTTATATGATACGGCTCATATACTAAAAGATAATTATTATTATTATAAAGCAGAGCAAAAGAAATATAATTTACAGTTGAAATATGAACATAATGAACGAACCCAAAATTATATAAAAGATATAGAAAAACTTATTGAAAAGATAAATCAAAAACAAGAAAAAGATTTAAAAAATATAATTTATATTTACTGTGTTAAGGTTTTATAAAAGGGGATTGTATTATGAAGTTAAAAAATAAAAAAATAGTAGTATTATCAGTTATTTTAGTAATGTTGCTAATAGGGTGGTGGGGATTTTATCCTATAAAACAAACCTGCGAACTTTATAATATACATCACAAACATTCAATATTTAATCCTTATATGCGAGAACCTAATATGGACTTGGTTGAATATGTTTTAAATACACCGCGTGATTATACTATTCAATCACCTCTTTTTATTAACTCCCAATTAAGCCTGAAAAATATTTCATATCGTATTTATACGAAAAGATATGTTCATGAAAAATTTGATATTTATCCAGATCGCATGTGGATTAGTTTGCTTACTAAAATTGGTCATTATGAAGAAGCTGAGTCTTATTTGAAAAAGTATAAATTTGAAATTGGTAAAAATCTTATTTATTTTAATTATGGATGTATGCATGATACAGATATAACTAATAGGTTTAAAATTTTAGCTTGTGAAATAGTTGAGGGTGCAATAACATTAAAGGATACAAAGATAATCAAATACCTTTATGATTATGAAATGTATTATTTGGCATCGATAATTGCTATTGCAAAAGAAAAAGGTCCATTTTGGTATAGAGAAAATTTTGAATTTGAAAAAGTACCGCTGCCGTTTTGTCCTGAAAACTATGATAGAAGTAAATTTAGGAGTGGATTGCCTGACCGTTTTGAAAGGTATCCTGGGTTGCAATACTGTGGGCATGTTGCATACTTGACTTATCTTTTGCAAGAAAATAAATTAGAGCAGACAAATGAATATTTAAAGTTATACGAAAAACAATATGGAGATAGAGCTGATTTCCTATTATATGGTTTTCGCTATCGCCTCGCTATGGCGTATTATGAAAAACAGGAATACGCTAAGGCTATTCCACTATTAAAACAAGTTTTAAAAGTTCAGGACTATGACTATTTTGCAAATAAAAAAATAGCTGAATGTTACCGCAAAATTGGTAACATCAAACAAGCGCAATACTATGAAAATATTATGAAAGAGCTGCTGGCTTTATAAAAGTTATAAGAGCTATTTGCAGGTATTGCTGCTTTCGTGCTATAATAATCTAAAAGGTGGGCAATGTTTAAAAATTGTTTTAAGCAAAATGATGAATTGAAAAAACAAATTGACGTATTTCGTCCGCTGTCCCCTGATGCGCTTAAACAAATCAAAGAATATTACAAAATCGGGTTAACATATTCTTCCAATGCACTTGAGGGGAATACATTGGATTTAGCGGAAACTAAAGTAGTGATTGAAGATGGGTTGACTATAGGCGGCAAACCTATGAAAGACCATCTGGAAGCGCTTGGACATGCCGTTGCTTTCGATGAGCTGATGAATTTGGCTAAAAAAGATTTATTCACAGAACAAGATGTTAAAAATTTACATTATCTTTTTTATTCCAAAATAAATGAGCAAAATGCCGGCAAATATAGAACTTCTCAGGTGATAATTACTGGCTCTGATGTTGAATTTCCCACTCCTGACAAGTTAGCTGGTAAAATGCAAGAATTTATTGCTCAACTTCCCGAGTTGAAGAGTTCTTTGCATCCTGTTGAATATGCAGCAATGGTGCATATAATTTTTGTGAATATTCATCCGTTTATTGACGGTAATGGCAGAGTCGCAAGACTTTTGATGAATCTTGCCCTTCTGCAAAGCGGCTATAACATCGTATCTATACCACCGATTGTCAGAGCAGATTATATCAGAACGCTCCAGAAAACGAACAACGGTATTTTTCTGCCATTTGTAAATTTTATATCCGAAATGACTCTTGAAGCTCAAAAAGAATATTTAAGAATTATAAAAAGGTTTGTCTGAACTGTAAGATGGTTTATTTACTTGTGTGTTATTAGATTACTCTTGTAAAATAAAAGTTTAGTGCTAAGATGTAAGTACTTAGCGGTATCGTCTAGGGGTCAGGATAGCAGATTCTCATTCTGTTGACACGGGTTCAAATCCCGTTGCCGCCGATAAATTTATAAAAAGCATTCATTAAACGGTTGATTTAGACGGCACGCGATTTGCACCAAAGAATTTTTTACTAAAAATTCTTTGGGTTAGCTTTGCATCCAAATCCGTACGGCTCGAATTACCCATTCTCGCCTACGGCTTAGTAAAATCCCGTTGTCGCCGATAATTTTACAAAAAAGCATTCATTAAATGGTAGGTAAGACGGCATGCGATTTGTACCAAAGAATTTTTTACTAAAAATTCTTTGGGTTAGCTTTGCATCCAAATCCGTACGGCTCGAATTTTCCATTCTCGACGACGGCTTAGTAAAATTCCCATGCCTCTGTCACTTAAAAATGCATTCCTTAAAATCTTGATTTTAATAGCTTATAATTTGAACTAAGATAATTTAAAAAATTTTTTGTTAATCTGTTGTAGGTTCAATTTGCGTCAAAGTTTTTATTTGTACAAGTAGTTTAACTTTAGAAATGTGGCTAATTGACCGGTTCTAAAATGAATATTATAATTATATCCTAATGTTTAATTATTTTTAATTTTGTGAAAGGAATTTTATATGAAAAAGATTTTCTTGGCTATGGTTCTAGCATTATGTTTCTGTTCATCAGTTTCTGCGGCTGAAGAAGGTGTCTATGGTGTTATTTACAAAAATGCAACTGAGCCTGGTGTTGGTTTTAGTACAGCTAATCCTGTAAAAACTGGTGAGGCGAGTTGTACAAGCGTATTTGGTATAGTCGCGGTCGGTAATTGCAGTGTAAACAAAGCTGCTCAAAAGGCAGAAATTAATAATATTTCTTATTATGATATTCATACTTTGAATATACTTGGATTTAAACGCCTTACAGTGCATGCTTATGGCGAATAAAATAGTTATTTAGTGCAGCAAAATTGCAGCATTTGATAAAAATAGAAGTTTTTGTATCCCCTGCAAATTCCTTAAAATCCTTTATATAAAAGAAAAAGTTGCCATTAGAATTAGTGGCAACATTAAATAAACACGAGGATATTAAGTTTTCGAGGTGTATATTTTTTGTAAAAATTTATAAAAGTATAAAAAACCATATAAACTGATATGACTTGATTTTAAGGCTTTTATATTTTAAAATCTTTTTATAGTTTTTTAGAATTTTATAAAATTACTACGGTAAAACTACGGTAAAAAATAATGGCTTATATAAAAGAAATTGTAAATAAAAAAGGTGTATCATATCAAGTTAATATTCGTGCAGCTGGTTATAAACCTGTATATAAGACTTTCAAAGGTGATAAGGCTAAAACTCGTGCTAAGAAATGGGCATCTATAGTAGAAGGTCAAATGAATGATGGAACCTATAAAGAAATGCCTGATATATTAAATATTCAAGAGAGAGAACAAATTGATACTATTGAAACTCTAATTGCTTATTTTAGAAAAAATGTTGCTCCTGAACGTTATGCCAGCCCTGAAAAATATAATGCTATGTTTGATTGGTGGATTTCACATATAGGCTCAATAAAGATTCACAATCTATCCTCATCAATTATTTCCGGCTATAAGGAAATTCTCCGAACCGAGCCTATCAAAAAAGGTAAAAAGAAGATTGCAACTCGCAGTAACAATACTGTAAATAAGTATCTAATGTGTCTTTCTGCAATTCTTACCTATGCGGTTAAAGAATTAGAAATAATTGAAGTCAATCCTTGCTCAAATGTTGCAACATTGCCTAAATCAAAAGGAAGAGAACGCTTTTTAACACTTGATGAAATTGAGCTATTTTTAGGAGCTTGTAAAGAACACTCACAAATGGTCTATATTTTTGCTCTTATTTCTATTTCAACTGGTGCAAGATATAGTGAAGTTCTCCATCTAAAAGTTGAAAATATAGATTACCAAAACTCCCAAATACACTACTTAAATACAAAGAATAAAGAAAATAGAGGTGTTCCTATTGATCCAGACATTCTCAGATTATTAAAAAATTATCTAGTGGAAAACAAAATTGAATCCGGCAATATATTTAGAGCAAAAAGAAATGATGGAGAATATCCATATATCAAAGGAATTCTTGAGAAAATTATAAAAGATACAAACATAAAAAATTTTCACATACATGATATAAGGCATACAACGGCTTCTTATATTGCTATGAATGGTGGTAGTTTATTAGATATTGCAGAAATTCTTGGGCATAAATCTCTCGTTATGGCAAGAAGATATTCTCACCTTACCAAAAAACATACAGCAACAGTTTTGAATAACGTTACGACAAAAATTCTTCCCGAGATATAGATTTCTTTTTCTTTTTCCGCTTCTCAATCCACTCAAAAAGTTTATCTTCATTTATCAATATTCTGCCGCCTTCCATTCCGCCATATTCTACAACTTCATCAAATCCATTTTCATTGCGGTAATGATGGTACTGATATAATGCACCTTTAGTCGGATAAGAATAATACTTATCCCATTCAGCAAGTGGAATAAGCATTGATTTTTTCTCAGCTTTTACTTCCGGTTGGATCATTTTTTCAAGACTTATTATTTCAATTAACGCATCTTTGAATTTTTTACCAAATTTTTTTTCAGCTTCTTGAATTTTATTTTCAATAAGCTCTTCAATTTCTTGTTTGTTTAATTGCACTTTTCGCTCCATCTATTATTTCAGTTATATGTAATACATCTTCATTTTCTAGCACAAATTTTGTACTGCATAGCATCCTTATTCTTTTTAGGGCTTGGAATAAAATTCTACAATTTACCTCGTTAATTCCAGCGTTATATGCTATTTTAAAATTTTCTTGATTCTCTTTTAGAGAAGTTTTTTCAGCCAGTCCATACAGTTCGTCAGCTGTCATTCCACGTTTTTTTTAATTTAATAATTTTTGTTACATATAGGGTTTTATTTCCATCATTACCATAATCAGTATGAATATCTCTTATATAATCAATAATAGCTCCAGCCTCTTTCAAAATATCTTCTTCAACTTCAAGCACAATAGCATCATTACCGCAGCAAAGAATCTTATTTGTAAGAGTGTTAAAATTTTCGATTTCCTCTTTACTTAACAAATCTCTTAATTTAATATTTATTGTTGACATTATTCCACCTCCAACAGTTCCGGATTTTGGTATATATTGCCAATTATTTCATACTGTTTATTTTCTGTATTTATTTGAATGGTATCTAAATCTAAAGAATGAATTTCACAAGTCTTTTTATAATTAGGATTTTCACAACGAAATTTGTGCCAATCGTGATCATAAATAATTGCGAATATTTTATCTTTAGGTAGATTAGAAAATTGACGGCTAAATAAAGGAATTTGTGCTCCAATATATTGAACTCTTATAATATCACCTTCATAAATCAGCTTACCGTTTTTGTCCTTTAAACCAGTACATTGCATAACTATAGCATTTGAATCCATTAGTACATCTTGGAATCTATCATGATGGCTAGAGCCTGGGTAATCTTCACAACATCCGGTATCATACGTTCCTTGTACATCATATATCATTTCTGTATTTTTATCGTAATCCGTGTACCATGCACGAAATCTAAACCTGTCTTGCATAATTTCTCCTATAAATTTTTAGTTCTAATTCTTTTCTTAAAGTAAACAATTACCGTTCCACTATTATTGCCGGACTTAGGCTTCTTTGTTTGTGGATCAATGAAAGAAATTCTCCCTTCAAGTATTTCGTAAACAAATTTCCCTTCTATATATTTGTGCCAAGCTTTTGTGTCCATAGAGTTTAAAGGCAAAATCATTACGCATATCGGGCATTCATTCTTTAATACCTCATCATGTGCCTTTTTTATAAAGTCCGCCATTTTGCTAAACGGTGGATTACAAAAACATCTTTGCGAAAACCAGCTACATTCCAATGCATTATCCTGCTCTGTAAAATAATATTCACACAGATGATTGTTCTCATTTGCAGCAACATCAAGAGTAAATTTAAAGATATCATCTAGTTGCCGGAAAATAGAACGAGGCGTTTCAAAATAATCATTACCTTTAGTATTCATCTTCATTTTTATATATTCCTTTTTGTTTCATACCTGTTGCAAGTTGCCGCTGGATTATGAGAAACAAAACCGTAATTACCACCCCAACTACAAGCAGATCTATACTTAACCTCACCATAACCAAAATGTTTTAACGTATAGTCATCTTTATAATTTTCTACATAATGCTTACAATTCATGCACTGCTTATCACTTGCTTTATTTTTTGCAATAATTTTTTGAACTAACCCAATACTATCATCCATACACCCACTCCGTTTCTCTGATTGCTTCAATAATTTGTGCACCATAGTCGTTATATCCTGTAAGATATTTGCATAAAGCACTTAGAAAATCTTCAACATCAAAAATATGAAAATGCCTTGACAAAATGTGAATTATAGTTTCCGTTGGTTCACTGCTTTTAATTTTGATAGGTAAACTAAACAGTTTCATAAAATTATCGGGCTCTTTAAAATTTATATAATACTTATTATCCCTATAATGTGGGCATTCTGTATTATTGCAGGGTTTATTTTCTAACTCCGGATTTTTACATTCCCAAAAGCAATATTTATCCTCATGCGGTTCAATCCCGCAAATCTCGCATAGTTCTTTTGATAGGTTAGTCATCCCCTCGTCCTTTCGCTTTGTTGATAATATCAATAATCTGTTGTTGTATGTCGTAAGCAATTCTACCGGCATCCAGACAAGTGGATATTAAACAAACATCTTTTATATTTCTGTCTTGTATAACAATCTTGCCAATATCATTCAGAGCCCTGCGGTAGCGGTTTGTTAACTCTATTTCAAGAGCAAGATTTTTTCTTAATTTCTTAATTTTATTTTCCTGCTCCTCGCACTCCGACGTCTTGCAAGTGAGTCGCTTGTAATCCTCATAAATTTGACAATTATCATCACAAGGTGGTAAATCCTCACATAGCTCGCAAAAGCAAGTACAATAAGGCTTGCCGTCAAATTTTTCTTTATCTTGAAACTTATATTTGCATATTGCCTGTTCTTTATTTGGATTATATTTACACTCTGGGCATTTGAATTTCATAGCCGGTGGTTCTACACTACAATTCTTGCAGTAATCAATTGTGTCTTTATCTGTCATTATTCTTCTCCTAAAACATTGAGCATTGTCCCATAAAGCTTACTATCCCTAACTTGAATAAATGCCCTTAACCTACATTGTTCTAATAAACCCAGTTTTTTATATTGTGTTTTGAAATTTTCTGGCTCATTATTTATAAAATCAGTCCAGAAATTCATTATTTCGGTTTCTTTTGTTTGTTGTTGTAAATACTCTGTCATTACTACACTCCTATCTAAAACTCCTTAATATCATTGTCTACAATTACTGGTAAGCCTAATAATTGCACAGGTTTAGTATATGAAAGGTTATATGCCCAAAATGCACACTTTAACATGGTTAAATTCTTATCATTCAGTATTATGCTTTTAGGTTCCAAGTTACAGTTCTTTACCCTTGCTATTTTGTTATATATACTTTCAATAAGATTTCTGGTTTGTTGTTCTACAGATTGCATTTGTCTACCACCTCTAAATTTTAATTTTAAGAAATTTCATTACACCTTAATTCAAGAGTAAACCCCTCTTGGGCTGAATCAATCTCAACAGGAATTCCTAAAACATTTTCGAGAAATGCTGCATCATACGAAAGGTTTGATTCTTTTATACATATATGCTCAAGTAATCTACCTGCTTCTTGTGATACTAGAATATACATATCAGAAGGCTTAGCTCCTTGTTCTATACGTTTTCGATACCCTTCTACAATGGCATCAAACTGTTTTTTTAAAGTGTTTTTCCCTGGGCGTTTACCCCACATAACAAATAAACTTCTCACCCTTTTCTCCTTATTTAAAACGATTTTGTAATTTTATATTTGTACACATTATTGGATCTCGTGAAAACATACACTCACTAGCTCCCATTTTTTTTGCATAACGTAATGGGGCAAAAAGCAAATATAAAATTGCTATTATTAAAATAATTACACAAATTTTTGACATCATTTTTTCCCTTTCAATTATTCATATTTGTTTTTGTAGGAATTTCTTTTAGAGATTTAAAAAAAATTGCCTGTATTCTTATTAGATCAGTAACACTAACTTCATCTGCTACACAGCATATAAAGTTTATTGCAGCTTCTGGATTTTTCATTACTTCATTAGCGATACTTGTCGCAAAATTTATTCTGTTGTTAATCATCAATTTTCCCAGTGTTTAATAATTCAAATTCAATATCAAAAACTTGATTTTTCACTTTTAAATCGGTGTTTA
Source organism: Candidatus Gastranaerophilales bacterium (assembly GCA_944323595.1). GTDB lineage: Bacteria > Cyanobacteriota > Vampirovibrionia > Gastranaerophilales > Gastranaerophilaceae > CALUVN01. Next base: position 60,305 of record CALUTF010000004.1, read on the forward strand.
TTCCATCAACAACTTTTACAGATTTTATTTTTGCATATAGAACTTTGCACTTATCGGTTGATTTTACCACTTGTCCTTGCCGGAATCTTATTGTGGTATAGCGTGCATATTTACCATTACCCAATTTATTATCCCAATTCGCAGCATTCCTATACTCATGGGTTTTCTCTCCGGCTTTTATTTTGTTAAACCAATATTTTTTTATAGGTAAATCAAGTATTCCATCTTTAATACTCATTCTTATTACTCCTTCCTACATACTTATCAAGAACGGTTTTACCTATAGAATCAATAACTCCGATAACGCCACGACTTCTACCTTTCAGAAGAGTTTGTAATTCTCGGTTTCGTTTTTTAAGATTTTCATTTTGAGCAATAAGAAAATCATAGTCTATCTTTAAGATAGTTATAGTTTCCTTTTTACTTTTCTTTTTGCTGTTTTTTGCCATTTATCTATTCCTCATCAGTATAAGTTTTACTTATATACAGACAGCTCAGTCTACAGAACCGCCTGTTTCGGAATTGTTATTATTTTTTGAATGGGGAGGTAGGGATATCAGAGGCTAAAAGAGTGTCCTTTAAAAGATTTTTAAGCATACTACTTGGGTTTTCTTCGTAAGAATAAGTAAGGTTTTTTACACACGTATAACCTAATTCTGATAATTCTTTTTCAAGATTGTCAAAAATTTCAATAATCTTTTCTTCTGCCGGAGATTTTTCTCTTAAATATTCTTTTCTTGCATTATTGACATCATCAACCTTTAGCACTCTTTGATTAAACTCAGACATATTCACTGGATAAGTAAATCTTAAATCCGCCTGCAAAATTGTTTTTACAATGTTGTTTTCCATTTTTTAATTCTCCTTTTTCTCTTAGTACAAACAACCCCTTAAGGGGTGGAACTGTTTTGTGTCTATAAATACCAACTTGACACAGGGCTAAATATCACATTCAAGATATACGGCTCGTTCCTCTCCCCCTGGCATTCTTTTTAGAAATCTGCTAATACCAACAGATCTGCATATTCAGATAATGCTTCTTTTATATCTGCAGCCTCGTCAATAATGGCTTGCTCAAAATTAGTTTCCCAATCTGTTACTTGAACTTTGACTGCAATTTCACTGCTTTTTGTGTTAAAGAAAAGTAATTCTACATGATATGTATATTGTCTTTCTCCAGCTTTTACAAAAGGCAAAGACACATAGAAATCAGCAGGAAGTACAGCTTCTTCATCTGTACCATCACTAAGTCTGTATTGGCAACGATAACCACTTTCAGCTTCTCCCGAATCGTCAAATATTGGAGTAGAATTAACTTCTGAACGCCCAACAATTCTTATTTTAGAACATCTTTTATAAAGTTCTGAAAAATCTTTTATACTTGGTTTAAGTTTTTGAAGCATTATCAAAAATCCTTCATGGTCAAGCACTTGACCATTATAAGCTTCTAATGTATTAAATTGTTCTGAATACAATCTTTCATATAAGCAGCAACCTTCATTATAATTACAATCTGCTCTAAAATTACCGCCTTGCATGTGTATTCTAGCTGTTGCAAATAATCCGGTAGTATTTTTTCTGCGTTTTAATTCTTCTTTTATGTATTCAATAAAAGCCTTTGCTGAACGTACTTTATTGTCAACACACTCATTTTTTTTGATTTTATATACTTTATCAGTATCAGAGTATGTTCCTTCATATTGTTTTGAACCGAAATAAGCACCGTATTCCTCAATAATAGTATGTTCTGGTCGATTTCTTAAAATAACATCATTTACAAATTCTTTTAGCATTTTTAACTCCTTTAACATTACTTATACTAACTATCTTTTTATTGAGCGGACATTGTTTTTATCAAACAATGCCATCTGATTTGGATCGTCTAAATATAAACGACCTTTTAAATCTCTGAACATTTTTGTTCCGGTAGCCTGTCCTTTAGGCTTTTTCCCTTCAATCTCAGCGGAAATAAGCATTTCATTAGCTTGTACGCACTTAAATTTCAGAGTGATTTTTATTTGTCCGTCTTTGCCATATTTATTGATTGCCTGCATGACATCTTTTATTTCGTCATTAACGGAATCAATTAAAAATCTTGTTTTGTCTTTGCAGTTTGAAGCTCTAACTTCTGCAAGGATATTTTCAAATAAAATCTCTTGCTCATCACTGCAAGCAACGGTTTCTGCAGTCCGTTCTTCTTCTTTTTCAGCCATTAAATTTTTCACCTGTTACCCTTTCTCCAATTCTATTGGTCTAAAAATTTCTTTAATTTCTCCGGTTTTGGCAATTGCATATTTATAACCCTTGTCCATAGTTTTTAGTAGTCCATCTGCACGCCATCCACATCTTTGACAATTATATGGATCCGGATTCATATATCCGCAATTTGTACAGATATAAAATCTGCTTGGAAATCTTTGATAAAATTCACGCTCAGTTTTAAATATGTCCATCATTTTTTGATTTTCTTCTTACATTCATTTCATCAATAATGATTTCAAATAACATATACAGCTTCTCATCAGACATTGAGCTGACAAAAAGTTTAAATAATTTAACATTGAGACTTTTCACTATCACACTCCTTTTTAGCCTTTTTCATAATTATCAAACTCCAAGCAAGAAAAATATCATCTTTCATTCTGCCTTTCATTTGTACCCTATCACCTACTGAAATATTACTTCTGCCCCATAATACACAGAGCCTATCTTCACCTGTACTGCTTGCACACTTAAAAACATTTTTTATTCTTTCCGCATATTCCTTATTTAGCTCAAGTATTTCTGTAATCACAGTATCGATCAACAGAATATTATGAGTACATTTTGCCACCTTCTTTCTTCTACGCATCTAAACACTCCTCATTCCCCTTAATCACAACAAGAGCAAGCCCCTCTTTAAAAACTCCGTCAACCGTTTTATATTTACCGTTAGGCATTTTCTTTCGCATCTGAACATACTTGCCTGTTTCGGGATCAACAAAACATAAGCCCTTTTTCAAGAACATTACATCAATATTATGACGAGGCTTTCCCTCTTTATAAATTCCGTTATACCAATAATCAGTTTCAGTTCTCACAGGGAGCAACATGTAAGTTGTATGCCCTTTTTTTTGTTCGGCAAGGGCTTTATAAACAAACTTATCAGCAATCTTAAAAGGCGGATTGCACCAATTCACAGGAAACCAAGTACCTTTTAAACCATCATTTTCAGATATTCTATTCCCAGAATTGAGATATAAACCATCTTGACGATATCTGAAATGTGCAGGAATGTTAAATATACTGCAACAAACATCACAATCAAACATTGTAAGCCCTGCCTCATCTAACACTTTTTCGTAAAACCACGCAGGCGTTAAATAATCACTTCGTTTGGATGTAAAACTATATTTAGGCATAACACACATCCTTTCGTGAGTTGTCATATATCGAATCAAAACAAGTTAAATCATCTTCTGTTAAAAGAAAATTGGCAGAGTTACTTAAGGAATGTATATCCGCCAAGTTGGATTGTCTAAAATTCAAAATTTCGCAGGTTCTTTCCTGTCTTGAATTTATATCAAACAATAGTACATCTGGGTTTATACCATATATTTTTTCAAAATGTATTTTGTCAAGTTTATAAATTGGATTTTCAAGATGCTGATGCATCATTTTAGGTAACAATATTAGGGCATTCTCTTTAACGACATTTTGAACATTTTTTATATTCTTTTCCCAATCCGTGAAAGGTACGATATGATGAAGCTCAAAAGAATAATGATTGTAATCTGATGTTGAAGTTATCCAATTTGCAGGATAAATATTTTTTGTTTCAACATCAAAATAAAAAATTTTACCTATATATTTTTTTATTTCTTTTTGCATATCCTTTTTAAGCATTTGCTTTTAACCTTTCTAATTTCATTCTTCTTATTTCAGAACGTGAAATATTAAACTTATCAAACAGTACTGAGTAGGAAGGATTAACAACACATTGATCACTTGCGGCTATATAAGTTGTGTTTTCCAGTAGCAATTCAATTGCTTCCTCTACAGAACTTACAGCATTAACATTTTCTTCTTCCTCTTTAGCTTTCAGATAATCTTTATGTTCTTTCCAGCTTTTTAATTTTCCATACCCACCATTTAACAATTTGACTAGATTATTAGATTCAAGAAGCCAGTTTATAGTTGGTACGAATTTTGGATTATTCTCAAATCTTAATGTTTTCAAGGTGTACAGAATATCCGGTAACTTCTCCCTAAAACCATCTATTGTTTCGTCATAATCCAAATAAATAGGAACTTCTGATTTATTTAATTTGAGTTCTTTTTCAAAAACTTCAAGACATATCTTTTTAAAATATGCTAATGCCCAGCGTGCTTTTGCTGCTTTTGAATTTTGTTCGGATTTTTCCGCTTGATACTCAAGATTTCGCAGTATGCGGTCAGAAACATAACAGCCATTCTCTTCTCTGAATAATTGGTAATTATTCATTAAATCAGACAGTATCTCTGGATCTATACGCAGCTCATAAGCCAACATCTCAAGTTCGCTTGCCTTTAAATTATTACGGTGCATGTACTCTACAACACCCCAATACAATCCGTAATATGCCCAAGGTAGAGCATCTTTCAATGCTGCTTCCGAAAGATTGCCGTATTGTTTTCTTGCCTCATAAAACATACGTACAATTTTTTCATCACCACGAGCTGCTTTGTCGTGAGAGAAAAACGGCTCTATAATCTTATTTGCCTCTGTTTTACCCACTTTAAAACCCTTTAAACAACTAATTTATTTTTGATTTTTCTGTAATAAGCATTTATTAAGCCTGCCTTTTCAAGCCTATCAACCTCATTCATAGCTTCACACAATGGGAATAATCCCACCGTTCCAGTAGTTGTTTGATATTCAGCGAATTTCAAAGTCAAGTAATTTTGTACTATTTGTTTCTTTTCAATGTGCGTTACAATAAATGGAATTTCTATAGTTCTGGGTTTGTTAAACCAGTTTATAAGAGCTTCCAAAAATCCCCTTTTTTGATTATTAACATCATTAACTACAACCAATTTCAAATGCCTTTTTTGCATTATCATTCTCCTCTTCTTATTACCTCTATTTTTTTACAAATTGTGGAAAAACCTTTTCTGAATAGTAGTCAAAAGCTTTTCTTAACACCTCTGAATTTGACACCTTACCGCCTTCAAATTCTACAATTTTGTCAAGAATATTCAGCTGACTTCCACTAAGCTGGATTGAGGTTGAAAATTTCCGTTCTCGCATTTCCTAAATCTCCTAATTTAAAGCGTAATAATCCGCACGAAGTAAACGGCAAATTTTGTCGTTTTCGTGTTTTTGTGTTATTATTCAATCAATCAATCAACGATTGATAACAAAATGTATTGTACATAAATTATCGACCAAAGTCAATAAATTATGTACATTGTTTACAAAACTTCATACAAACGGAGTAGAATAATGAAAACAGCAGGTCAACGTTTTAAGGAAATAAGAATAGCAACAGGCTTATCTCAAGAGGATTTTGGCAAAGCTATAAACTTATCAAAATCTGGTATTTCTGCGGTTGAAAATGATAAGGCTTTTATATCTTTAGAGATCCAACGTACATTATTACTCGACTTTGATGTTAATTTAAACTATCTTGTCGGCGAAGTTGGGAATATGTTTTTGCCAGCCAAATATGAGGATGTCAAAGCTGAAATCCTCAAAGAAGTTAATTCTTTATTGAAAAAACGCGGTTTATGAAGATATTGAATTTAATAATTTGATAAAAATATCATCACCTTTCTTTTTTCCAAATACAGTTCGGAGTGCATAAAGGATTTGTGCGAGTTCGTTTTTTGTCATTATTATCTCCTTTCTGTATATAAAAAGTCAGAAAAAAAGATGAAAAAGTTAATAATAAATCATACTTTAAGAATATAAGGAGAATTTATGAAAAAAAATGTTACTTTCGGGTTACTGTTATTACTGCCGTTTATTGTATCTGGTTGCACATCAAATATAACCGCCAAATATGATAATTATGATGAAACATTTACAGGGAAAACTTACTATGATTCATTAACATATAGAGCGACAATTGATGTTACTTCTGAAAAAAACAATGCAAGATGCCTAGGTAATGCGAAAATGTTTATGTATCCGGTATGGCAATTCAAACTTGTTTGTAGTGATGGAAGAATGATCATTGGCACGCTGCCTAGTGGAAAACTTGAAGGACAAGCTTTTACTAATAGAAATGAAACAATAACATTCTCAGTAGCTAAAAAACAAGGAACTATACAAAAAGTAAAAGCTCAATACAATGCACAAACTCAAAACAAACCGACATTAGATAATAAAAAAGAACATATTCAAGTTATTATGCAACAATAATTTTACATTACTTCATGAAGTTATTTAATAATTGTATTGAAAAAAAATGTAAAATGATAAATAATGTTAGTATGAAATACTATCTATTATTCTTTTTAGGCTTATTTATTGCTTTACCTGCAAGTGCTTATTCTGAGTATAATAATTACTCAGTTATTGATACAAATGGCAATACACAAAGTTATATTTACAAATCCAATGCCGGAAATTATTATGAAAGTAGTGGATATACGTATCAACAAAACAACAATACTATTTATACAAATTCCGGCACAAGTTATCAAAGATATGGAAACATGATTCAATCGTCAGATGGCAAACAGTATATCCAAACTGGTAATTTAATAGAAGAATATTAAGACCTGCTTTAATAAAGCAGGTCTTTTTTTATGCGTAATTTATACAATGTTATGCGAATGCAATGCATACGCATAAATTATCGCATTACAAAATAATATTTACGCACAAGCGGTCTGCATAGCTTTAAATAAAATAAAATTACATAACATAAAATAAGATAAAATAAAAAAAATATATAAATATATTTTTTTATTTTAGACAAATAAACATTTTTTATTTTTCTTTTTTTTTACATAGAAGATATGTTCAATTATTGCATAGAAAAATAAAAGTCAAGTAAAAAATACGTTTTGTAAACAAATGTAAAGGCAAATTTTTTCAGTAAAATCAAATCATTTACCCCTTTAATAAATCGTTCAATCAATCAATCAACGAGATTTTTTAAAAAAAATGTTTTATATTTCAAAATGTAGTTTGAATAAATTTTAAAAGTTCAACTCGTGGACAGGTTATTTCACGGGGCGGGAGCCAATGGGGACTAACGGACACTGCCTGTTCAAAATATGGGGATAGTATGCCCAAAGGGAGAGAGAAAGTATATGAAGCTTATCTGTTGTAATGCAGAAATAGACCGCATTGAAGCGTGGTTCTTAAAAGACATTGAAAATTTTACAGCAAGAAGATTGTTTTTTGCCAACTGTCCAATATGTGGACAACCTGTAATTACTTTATATGAAAAAAGAATTGCAGATAATAAAGTTTTTATTGATGCAAATATTAGAGGTTTAAATGCGGTAAAAACTTTGTACCGAGAAAAATCACGTATAGTAACAAAGATATGTAACTTAGATAAAAATAATCTGTACGGCTGGATTTACGGTAAAAATGTAGAAATCCGCAATAAAAAGAAGGAAGTAACACAAATAAGACAATATTCTTCCGACTTTCACGGAAATAAGACGCTTTCAAAAAAAATATTCGCTCAGTCTCTCTCTTCTTAAACGGTACAGGCTCGGAGAGTTGAGCGACTCTCCAGATGAGCCTGTAGGTTAAAGATATGAGCAGCTTACCGGATATTACAGAAAAACAAAATCATTTTGTTAAAGAGTATGTTCTCAATGGCAATAATGCCACTGAAGCATATCGTTCTGTATATGGAAATGAGTTCACAAAAACAGCTACTTGTTGCGTTGAGGGTTCTCGTTTATTAAAAAACCCTAAGATTACCCCATGGATAGACCACTATAAACAGACAATAAAAACTCATACAGAGAATGAAATTAAATATACGGTTGATGATGCGTTTAGAGAATGTGATGAGTTAAAGATTATTGCACTTGAATCACTTGATAAAGATGGCAGACCTAATGTTTCTGCGGCAAACAAAGCAGTAGAAATGAAAATAAAAATCAAAGGTCTAATGAAAGATGAAACTAATGTTAATAACGCCATTGTGATGGAAATGGGAAAAATTGAAGTAGATGGAGTGCCTCTGAATTTTAATATTGGAGATGAGCTGAATGCAGACAAAGAAGTTAATAGCAGCTCTGAAATTACCAACAATACTTAACATTCCGCCGAAACTCTTTCCTTTAATATTTGATTTCAACAAATATTCATTATTCCTAATAGAAGGGGGAAGAGGTTCTGCCAAAACTCATTCAGTAGGAAGATTTATTCTTTATCTTGGTGAGCAAAGAAAAATTAAAGTTTGTTGTGGACGTGTAATCAAAGATTCAGTTAAGCATTCAGTCCTTGCACTTTTTAAAGATTTAATTGATGAGTTTAAACTTGATTATGATGTATCTGAAAATCAGATTGTACATAGAAAAACTGGCTCTGTAATCTTTTTCAAAGGTTTTAGAGAACAAGAAATTGTCAATATAAAAGGTCTTGAAGGTGTTGACATTCTTTGGATTGATGAAGCTGAAACGGTTACGAAAAGAGCTGTTGATGTTATCGTTCCAACGATAAGAAAACCAAATTCAAAAATAATTTTTACAATGAATAGATACGTCAAGTCTGATGCCGTGTATCAGCATTGTGTATCTCGGTCTAATTGTCTGCACATTCATATCAATTATTTTGAGAATCCTTTCTGTCCACAGAAACTTATAGACGAAGCAGAAGAATGCAAAAGGTTAAATATGGCTGACTATAATCATATTTGGTTAGGACTCCCATTAGAGCAAGGTACTAATTACCTTGTAGCATCAGAAAGAATAGAAGCTGCAAAAAATCTAAAATGGAATAATGAAAGACATCCTAATAATTCAGTTATGGCTCTTGATTTGTCTGCTTCTGGGGGTGATTTATGCGTTGCAAAAAGACTTATCCAAAGATCAATGAGTGTATGGGAAGAAGCTGAAACTATAACTTGGTCAGAAGCTGATACAGACATAACTAAAGGAAAAGTTATGAACTTGTACGCAAAATGGAAGCCTAACTTTCTTATCGGTGATGCAGATGGACTTGGATATCCAATAATGTGTTCCTTAAAAAATACACTCGAAAATGTAGTTCTTTTCCGTGGAGCATTACAACCTAAAAATTTATCAAATGGCAATGCACGAGCAGACGGCTATCTTGCTGTTAAAGAGATGCTGGAATCCGGTTTTTTGAAACTTAATTGTCAAAACACAGCACGTCAGCTTGAATATATGAAAACAAAATGGAGTCCAAACTCCGGCAAAGTTTATATCTTAGATAAAAAAGAAATAAGAAAAGAACAAAATGAATCCCCAGACTTTGCAGATGCTCTAATGATGGGTATTTATGGAATTTATTATTATCCTCAATATCTTTTGAATGATACAGGGCGTAATAACTTGCAAGATTTTAAACTATTTACTGAATTTGATGAATAAAAGAAAGGACTTAATTATGTGTTCAACACCATCAGCACCTAAAGTTGAAACCACTGAACCTAAACAAGTTGCTACTCCGACATTAGCGGATGCAAGTGTTTCCAAGGCTTCTACTAATACAAGAAATAAAACAGCTTCATTGGCAAGTCGCAATATAAAAACAACCGCCAGAGGGCTTACTGATGACGCAACCACACAGAAAAAAGGTTTATTAGGCGAATAAACAAGGAGCTTGCAATGCCAAAAGGATTAGATATTGAAGAAAAAGAATTAAAAGAACACAGAAAACCTAAAGATTTTTCTTACACAACAAGCTATTTCTTAAAAAGAAAAAATCAGATGGATTGTGTTTTCAACAATATCAAAGGTGATTTACAGGAGCTTTCAGAATTTTTTGCTCCACGTATGAGCAAATTCATTGTATCTGATGTTAATAAACCTATAAAGAAAACAAAGAAAATCAAAGATTCTGTTACCATTAAAGCCGTCAATGATTTTGCTTCTGGTATGCAGTCTGGTGCAACATCTGCAGCTACAAGATGGTTTAAATGTCAAATGAAATCAAAAGATCTTAATCTATTGCACGAAGTAAAAACTTGGTGCAATGACATGGAAGATCTTATGCGAAGAATTTTAGCAAGCTCTAATTTTTACCAAAATCAATTAGGCGTATATAAACAACTTGGCTCTTATGGCTTTGCAGCCTTACAGATGGAACAAGACTATGAAACTGTTGCAAATTTTAAACTCTTACCTATTGGCTCATACCGTTATTCTAAAGACCATAGAGGTGAACCAGATACTTTATGCAGACATTACAAAGAAACTGCTGATAATATTGTAGACAAATATGGCTATGAAAATTGCTCAGAACAAGTTAAAGCAGCATTTGATGCCAATAACACAGATCAACTTTTTGAACTTATATATTTTGTAGAACCAAACAAAGAATATAACCCGAAATCCCCATTATCAAGGCATAAAAGATTTATCTCAGCAACTTTTGAAGTAGGATGCGATAGATTTCTTAAACTCTCTGGATTTGATAGATTTCCTTTTGCAATATATGAAGCCGAAGTTAATGGCGAGGACAATTATCCTTCTAACTGCCCCGGAATACAAGCTTTACCAGATGCTAGGCAGTTAATGGAACAAGTTAAAACATATTCATCAGCTATGAAAAAAATAGCGGTACCTCTAATGAAAGGTCCTGCAAGTTTACAAAAGCAAAAAGGATTAACAGACTCCCCTGGGCAGATTATCCCCGAAGATGATAATGGCAGGGGATTGAGTCCAGTATATGAAGTAAATCCGCAGATTTTACAGCTAAAACAACATAATGATGAGCTAAAAGAAGTAATAAAATCACATTTTTATAATGATTTATTTGCGGTCATTTTAAACACTGCAGAAAGAGGAAGAACCGCTACGGAAGTCAATGAAGTAAAAGAAGAAAAAATGGTACTACTTTCTCCTCTGTTGGATCAAGCACATAAAGGACTTAGAGCTGTTCTTAATTGGATATTTTTCTTATGTGTAACTACTGGAATTATGCCTGAACCACCGGAAATTATTCAAAAAGAGGAAATGGAGATTGAATTTGTTTCTACCCTAGCTCTTGCCCAGAAAGTCAAAGGTATCTCAAGCATAGAAAGATTTACAACTTTTACAGTTAATCTTTCTCAAATGACCGACCCAACATTGATTTATAAAATCAATGTTGATCAGATCGTTGATGACTATGCAGAGATTGCAAACGTAAATCCAGAACATGTTGTATCTACTGATGAAGTAAATAAAAAACGCAAAGAAATTGCAGAGAAACAAGCTCAACAAGAACAAATGCAAGCCATTCAGCAAGGTACTGAAATGATTAAAAACATGGGCGGTATTGATTCTTTCGGCGGTAATTTAGCAAGCAGATTAGGCGTAGGTTAGCCATAAGGAAAGGAATTTTATGGACAAAGATGAGTTGCGAGAACTCTCTAATGTCCTTAATAGTGAACACGGTTTAAATACTATTTTTGTTCTGCTCAAGAAATTAGGAGCTTTTGAACGTGGTTTAAATCGAACCTCTTCTACAAAAGAAGATTACTTAACTATAGGGAAACGAGAGCAAGGGGCTTGGCTTTTGGATTGTGTATTCAAAGCCAACAAAAACAAGTATATGCAGATATTGGAAATGATTCAAAAAGAAAAGGAGTAAATTATGAGTGAAAATTTTGAAAATGACAATTTGAACACAGAACCTAATAATCAAGTTCTGCCAGAAACAGACCCACAAGACGATACCCAAAAAACAGGGAGTCAAGATAATCCACCAGATGATAATAAGGGTTCTGATAACGAATCTGAAAATAAACAAAACGAAAAAACAAATAGCGAAATATACGGAAGCCCTGAACAATTTGACTACTCCTCAACGGTTCTACCAGAGGGTATGGAACTTGACCAAGAACTTGTAAACGAGTTTGAACCAGTAGCAAGAAAGCTCAATCTCTCAAATCAATCTGCAAACGAGCTTATGGGGCTTGCAGTTAAATTAGTTCAGAAAAATTTTTCAAGACTGGGAGATATCGGAAAACAAATTGAAGAGCAAGAAAAAGCCTCTTACATGCAGCTGTTGGATAGCGATCCCGAATTAAATATTTCTGATGACACAAAATACAATCAGTATCTTAGTGTTGCCAATCAAGGTTTAAAAGCAACTGCAACAAGTGGCTTTATGAATCTGATAAAGAAAAAAGGTCTTACACATCACCCCGAATTCATAAAAACATTCCATAAAATTGGCGAGTTGTGTTCTAGCGACAAACTGCCAGAAGTAAATATTCCTGCCGGTAAAGAAAAACTTGATGCTGCTGATATTCTTTACGGCTCAAAAGAGTAAAGTCTACAGGCTTATAGCAGCCGGTTACGGATTTACCGGAATAAACAATCCGAATGCGTACACATAATAAAAGGAGAAAACGAATGGCTACAGTAGGAAACACTTATCCTTCTTTGAAGGATTACTACTCACAATTAGAAAATGGCAAAATTACCAGTACACTAATTGATTTATTTTTGAAATGTAACCCAATGCTTGAAGATGCTGTAACAATAGAATGCAATGATGGCACTTCACACAAAACAACGGTAAGAAACGGACTGCCTGAACCTGAGTTCAGAAAATTTTACCAAGGTGTACCTAGTACAAAAGGTGAATATACTCAGATTCAAGAAGCAACAGCAATGCTTGAAGATTTTTCAAAAGTTGATAAAAAGCTTGCAGATCTGAATGGTAACACAAATCAATTCCGCTTAAATGAAGCTGATGCTCATATTCAAGGAATGAATAACAAAGTACAAGAAAATATCATTTACGGAAACAAAGGCAAAAATGCTGCTGCATTTGATGGACTTGCAACAAGATATAATAAAATATCTACAACAAAAGATACTATTGGCTATCAAGTCCTTAATGGCGGTGGAACAGGAACAACAAATACTTCAATCTGGTTTGTCGGTTGGGGCGAAAAAGGTACTCACCTTATTTATCCAAAAGGCTCTAAAGCAGGTTTACAACATGAAAATATTGGAGAAGAAGCCGCTTATGATGCAAATGGAAATGAGTTTAGAGTTTACAAAGATCACTTCTCTTGGGATATTGGTATGTGCGTAAGAAATTATAAAACTTGTGCAAGAATTGCCAATATTGACACAACTAAGCTTGGTACAGATGATGCTGCTGATTTAATTGAACTTATGATTAAAGCTTATCATAGAGTTAAAAAGCATGCAAAATTATCAGGTGCAAAACTTGTTATCTATGTAAATGAAACAATTGAAACTTACTTGCACTTACAAGCTATGAACAAAACAAATGTTCGTCTATCCTTGGATGAAGCTGCAGGAGAACCTGTTTTGAAATTCTTAGGCATTCCTGTTAAATGCTGTGATGCAATTCTTGATACAGAAGATAAGGTTGCTGCAGCATAATTCGGCAGAACTCTTGTTCTGAGATTGATATAGTGAATGGCGGTAACACTTAAACTTTCCGCCAATTTGCGAATTACAAAAAAGAGAAAGGGCAATAAAATGTTATTAGATTTAGAAACTTTATTCTCAGATGCACAAGCTATTACAACCAGTGCTGCATCTACCAATATCGTAAAAATGGCTAACACTGAGCATAATATGCCAGAAGTAGCTTTCGGTACTCCTATGCCTTTAATTATTCAAGTTGTTGAAGATTTTGCAGGAGCTACATCTGTTGCAGCATCAATTCAAACATCTGCGGCAGAAGATTTCTCTTCTCCTAAAACTCTCGTAAGTAGTGGAGATATTCCTATTGCGGATTTAAAAACAGGTTATAAATTCCCTATCAATTATATACCTAAAGGAAACTTAGGCTATATGCGAGTCTATTATGATGTTAAGGGTGCAAGTGGTGCAGGAACAGCTACTGGTGGCAAAATTACTGCTGGAATGGTTGCTGCTCATGATAACTCTTATCAAGATATGTAATATGTATTTAAAAAATTGATTGTCGGTTAATCCGGCAATCAATTTTTAGTAAAAGAAAGGTTTTAAAATGTCAGATAAGGAAACAGTTTCAGAAAAAAAAGAAAAGAAAGAATATGGCAAATATGACCGCTGGGAAATTGAAGGTGCGGTTGACACTATTATCAAGGCTGAACAAATTAAACTTGATAAAGAAAAAATGAAGTATGTTTTGCCGCTTCTTGAAAAACAGAAAAAAGCATTAGACAATGCATCTTCTGCAGCCGAAGTTCTTTATGGAAATAGAGAACCAAAAGAAGAGTAGTAACAAATACACAATACATAAGGAGAAAATTAAATGACGGTAAAAGTAGTAGCTAAAATAAGAGCTTTTTATAATGGTAAAATCATCAAACCAGGGCAGATAATTACATTAAAAGATGGTATTGAGATTCCATCATGGGCAAAAAAAATAAATAATAAAAATACAGAATCACAAAAGAATGTTCAACAAGAACAGGTAAACGCATCAAATATAAATCAAACAAATCCTACAGTCGCTGAACAGCACGAAACACCACAGAATAATCAAGAAAATGCTAATGAGTTTGCAGGTAAAACTCAAGAAGAACTTCTTTCAATACTTGATGAACTTATTAACAAAAGTATTGAAATGGGTATAACTCTTGAAAATGCTGAGAATAAAACAATTGTAGAACAGATTATTGAACTAAGAAAACTAATTGCAGAAAAAGAAGAAGGACAATAAAATGTGTGATTTCGGTATTACCGCCCTTGTAACTTCTATTGTTGCTACTGCAGTCAGTACCACTATGGGAGTGGTAAGCAGTGTGCAACAAGGTAAGGCTCAACAGGCTCAATATAATTATCAAGCAGAAGTTGCAAGAAATAATGCAAAAATAGCTCAAGCAAATGCTGACCAACAAAGACAAGAAGGAATTGAAGAGTCAAGGCTGCAAAGAATTAAAACACTGCAGGCAATAGGAAAACAACAGACCGCTATGGCAGCAAATGGTATAGATATTTCTTCCGGTACAGCCTTAGATATCATTGAAGATACCTCTGCAATGGGTGAACTTGATGCATTAACAACGAGATATAATTCAGAAACACAAGCAATTGCCTATGAGCAACAGGCAAATAATTTCACTAACCAAGCAAATCTTGATGTTTTTGCCGGTGAAAATGCCTACCGTTCTGGTGTTACAAATGCAATTAGTACAGGAGTAAACGGACTAGGCAATGCTGCTTCTGTTGCTGGTAAATGGTATAGCGGTAATTCTATTGGCAACAATAGAAAAACTTCTGGTACAAAAGTAAGCGGCGGTATTTCTGGGGATTTAATTACATTCGCTTAATTATAGGAAAATAAAAATGACTTTTTCTCGCACAAAAATTTATAATATTGCTTTACATAATTTGGGGGTATCTGCCCCCATTCAAAACTCTAATCAGAATGATCCAAGAGCTATTTTATTAAATAATTATTATGAAGTAGCTAGAGATACTGTATTGGAAGCTCATGAATGGAGTTTTGCGAATGCTTTCAAAGAGTTATCAACCACACTTGAAAATTCACAAGATCCAAATTTTAGATATGCTTTTACATATCCAAATGATTGCATTTCTCCACGTGCAATTATTTCCCCATACGATAAGAAGGAAAAAAAATTCACACCTGCAACAAATAGTAATGGCGAAAAAATTATTTTAACAAACCATAATCCTTGCAGATTACGATATACAAGACGTGTAGACAATGAAGCTTTTTTTAGTGCTGCATTTGTCAATGCTCTTGCTTTTTATCTTGCATATCTTTCAGCTCAAGTTATTACAGGTTCTTCAAATAAAAAGAATACAAACTTTCAAGATTATACAATAGCAGTCAGACAAGCCATTGTAACAGATGCACGAAAGAATGTAACTCATAACCAAGATGATAAGGATTTTACTGATTATAGAGATTAGGTATTATTATGGGTACAAGAATTACACAAGTAAGTTTTACAAGAGGTGAACTATCTCCTCGTTTAGATGCACGTACGAATCTTGAACAATATGCAATTGGTTTAAAATCTGCTAAAAACGCAATAATTCACCAAGAGGGCGGCATTTCAAATCGTATGGGATTAGAATATTGCGGTACGGCAAAAGATAGTTCAAATTTTGTTAGGGTAATTAGGTTTGTATTTAATACCGAACAGACTTATATGCTTGAATTTGGACATAAATATATAAGGTTTTTAAAAGACGGTGCCTATATTATCTATCCAGACGATTACGAAACTGCAAGTAAGAGAGGACAAATTGTTGAGATTGAATCTCCATATAATGCAGATGACTTACCCTTATTGAAATGTTCAAGAGCTGGTGATATATTAACTTTAACTTGTACTGGGAAATATCCTGCAAAAAATTTATCAAGATATTCTCATTATGACTGGAAATTAGAAGATGCTGTTTTTGCCCCTGATATTGCAGCTCCGACAGGCTTAACTGCAAAATGGACAGGCAAGACAGACTCTAATACAAGAACGTATCAATATGTTGTAACTGCTGTTGATGAGGAAACTAATGAAGAAAGCAAGAGATCATCAGTTGCGAGCGTAACCGGACACAGAGAAGCTAATTGGTTAGTAGATGAGTATGTTACTTTGACTTGGACAGCTGTGAGCGGAGCAAGTGAATACAATGTTTACAGAAGTGTAAACGGTATTTTTGGTTACATAGGCACTGCAGAAGGTACTACATTCACTGATGATAATATAGAGCCGGATCTTTCGTCATCTGCTCCAATATTGAAAAATCCTTTTGCAGATGGACAAAGCCCAGGATGTTCTTGTTATTTTCAACAACGTAAAATATATGGTAATCTACCGGATTCACCTCAAGCAATCGTTGCATCACAAACAGCTGCAATAAATAACTTTAACATTTCAAGACCTTTAATAGCAACAGATGCAATAACAATCAATATTGATGGAAATGAAGAAGTTAGACATTTAATCCCAATGAAAGATTTAATTGTCTTAACAGCAGATTCAGAATGGATGGTTAATGGTTCGGATGGCATAATTCAAGCAAACCCAGCACCTGCTGCCGTGATACAATCTTGTTACGGTTCTTCTCATGTTGAACCAATTGTTTCTGGTTCAATGGTAATTTTTGTACAATCTGGTGGCTCTGTCGTAAGGGATTTAGGCTATGATCTTATGACTGATAAATATGATGGAGATGAACTTTCTTTGTTTTCAAACCATCTTTTTGAGGGCAAAGAGGTACGTTGTCAAGCCTATGCAAAAGAGCCTTACAGATTAGTGTTTGAGATTTTTACAGATGGCACTGCTGTAGTAATGACTTACAATAAAAAACAAAAATTATGCGGCTGGACTCGTTTTGAAACAGATGGAAAATTTTTATGGGTTGATGTAATACGTGAAGGCTTAGAAGATATTGCCTATTTTGTAATAGAAAGAGAAGTTAATGGGCAAAAGTTAAAATATATCGAAAGAACCAAAACAAGAATTATAAATGATGCTAAAGAAGCCTTTTTAGTTGATTCTGGTTTGTCTGGAAGTTTTTCTACTCCTGTAACTCAGATATCAGGGCTAGATCATTTAGAGGGGAAAACTGTAATTGCTAATGTTAATGGGGGTATAGTTGAGGGCTTAGTTGTTGAAGATGGTCAAATAACATTGCCAAAACCTGCAAAAACAATTGTAGTAGGTTTACCTTATGAATTTGATTTTGAAACACTTAATATCGAGGGTGAAAATACTCAAGGTTTAAAGAAAATAGTAAATTGTGTAACTGTTAAAATTCATAAGTCAAGAGAGGATTTTCAGTTTGTTGGTAGTGATGGAATAGAATATCGGCACGCAAGATCTGATGCAAGTATCAATGATGCAGGAAAACTTTTTTCAACGGACATCTCTCCAATGACAGTTATGGCTACTCCAACTGCAGAAGCTACTATTCATTTAAAACAATCATACCCACTACCATTAACAATATTATCTGTAAGTGGAAGCGTAGACGTTCAAGATAATGAGAATAACTAATGATGTATAGAAAAGAAAAAAATGAAAAAGACGTTCTTTATATACTTAATCATCTGCGTGCAGAAGATCTTGAAGAAGTAAAAGCTATACATGGGGAACTTTGGAAAGAAAAAGTTTTCAATGATATTATGAAAACGGATTTTGATGTTCTTATGGGAATAAATAAAGATGGGGATATTCCGGTCTGCATGGGTGGAGCGTGGCATATTGAACGAGATCCAAAGGGGATAGGTGTTGTATGGATGCTTTGCACTGATGATATTGTAAATCATAAAATCTGTTTATTAAGAGAACTTAAAAAAGAATTCAAAAAATACGATAAAAGCTTTTGGTATTTATATAATTTCATTTACAGCAAAAATGAATTTTCAAAACAATGGTTAAAATGGATAGGTTTTAAATTTGATAACCCCAAGCCTGCAGGAATGAATATCCCAGAGGGTTTTGAGTTTTTTTATAGAGTTAAAAACATTAAAGGTTTAGAAGTTTAAAGAGGAAAGACAATGCCACAAGTACCTGAATATAATAGGCAAGTTCGTTTAAATGGAACGCCACAACCTTATCAGAATTATAGATTAACAGAAGATATGTTTGGCGGAGGTCAAGCAAAGGCATTATCCAACATGGGTGGCGGACTTAACAATCTAGCGAATGCTGCATTAAAGATATCTGAACAAATTGATGATGCCAAAATGCTTGAAATGTCAAATCAGATTGACCAATGGGAGCAAGACAATTTATACAATAAAGACACTGGATATTACTACAAAAATGGAAAAGATGCTGTTGGCAAATCTGGCGAAATAATGAAAAATTTTGATGATTTTGTTCAAGAATATAAATCTAAAAACAAAATATCTCCATTTAATCAATCCAGAATGAATTCTATGATACAGAATAAAAAAAGTAGAATTTACGCTGGAGTTAATGCCCATGATGTCAAACAAACTGGAATATGGGCTGAAACAGAAAGTCAAGTTGGATTAGATAATGCAATAAAAGGAATGGTTAATGCAAGGAACAATCCCACCATTATGCAAACGCAATTAAATAACGCAATGAAAATTATCGAATGGCAAGGAGAGATGCAGAATTTAGATCCGGACACGATAGAAGCAATGAAGAAACAGGCTAAATCTTCTGCATATTGCTCTGTTTTAGATAGTTATATCTCAGAAGGAAGTTTAAAAGCTGGAGAATTTTTTGAACAACACAAAGATGAAATTGATTCAAAAAATCACGCTAGGTATATTGGCACTATTAAAAATGAAGAAACTAAATATCAAGCAAGAGATCTTGCAGAACAGATTGTTAGTTCTTCTGTCAGCCAAGAAGAAGCTATTCAAAAAGCAGAAGCGATTCAAGATATAGAGTTATCTGATATGACCGTTTCAAGAATTAAGCGTCATTATTCAGACCAAGAACATTTCAGAGATCTTGCAGAGCGTGAGGCTCTTAATGGATTTTATACAAAAGCTGTTCAAGCAGCTCAAACTGGTGGTGTTTTATCTTATGATGATATTCCAGACAATATTGACCCGAATATAAAATTGAGTCTGATGAATTATATAAACACAAAAGGGCAACCAGAAACGGATAATCAAGTATGGGAAACTCTATATAATATGTCTGTGAATAATGCTCAAGGTTTTGCAAAAGAGGATTTAAACAAATATAGGGGCTATTTATCAGATGGCGAATATAAAAACTTCTTAAAAAAACAGCAAGATATTCAAGCAGGGGATTATTATACAACAATTAAAGATGATGATAAAATGATAAAAGATGCCCTAAAAGCAATGAGACTTACAAGTGATGGTAAAACAGCTTCTGCTTTTTCTGAGATTAGAGCAATGACTAGAGAGCTTGAAGCCCGTAGAGGTCGTAAAATCACAGATGCTGAATTACAGAATATTACCAATTCACTAGGTTATAAAGGTGATGATGGCGT
Source organism: Candidatus Gastranaerophilales bacterium (assembly GCA_944323595.1). Taxonomy (GTDB): domain Bacteria; phylum Cyanobacteriota; class Vampirovibrionia; order Gastranaerophilales; family Gastranaerophilaceae; genus CALUVN01. Next base: position 80,375 of record CALUTF010000004.1, read on the forward strand.
GCAGCTATACAAACAGTTAGAAAGAGGTATGGCTCAACGTGCAGGTTTTATACGTGATGTTATAAATGATTTTACTTATTATCAATCCAAACATAATGGCGAAATGCCACCAGATGCTGAAAAGTTAAAAATTATAAATAATAGATTAAATCAAAAAGTTCAAGAAAAGAAAACCTATGCACAGCAAAGAGTTGATGGTCTTAAATCAAATGCTATAACAATGAGAAACATTGCATATACTACACCTAGACCTAACGAACAAAAAGTATTAACCTATTTTGCAGATAATCAAATACCGGAAATAGGTTCTCAATTAGGACTTAATTTAACTGTTACAAGTAGATTCAGAGATCAAGCGGGTTCAAAGCATAGAGAAGGTAGGGCAGCTGATGTTTCTATGTCTGAACATTCCGCTCAAAATAGAATTAGGATTTATGAAAAATTACTTTCTCTACCTACAGTGCAAGCTATCGGCACTTCTGATCCGGTAATCCTAACTCGTTTCGCTGGTAATAGAAAAATTGTTGATGAACGTAGATATGATAAACAACATGGTACAAATCATGTCAACCATGCTCATGTAACGTTAATCAATGCAAATCCTGCTAGACCTGCAGCCCCAGTAAATATTGTAAGTAGAAATAATGTTTATAGTTTTTAGAGGTATAAATGTCAGTAGATATAACACAAGATGAAATGAATATCCTTAATCTAAACGGGATATCAGTTGAGGATGTTAAGTCAAATATAGATTATTTAAGAGCCACAGGGATTGATGATTCCGCTATAAGGCAACAGTATAGTGAAACCATAAATGAGCTGAAACCTATCACTAAACAGTCGGCTAATGATACTGGTAAAATAAAAGAATGGAAAAACAAAGGCGGCGTTACTCCTTTTGAATATGCACAAAATAGAGCTATAGAATTTAATGGCACTTATAACAATATAGACAATAACGTTAATTTCAATCCGGTGGAACAAGCTTTAAGAAATAGTCCTAGAAATGAAGCTGTTCGTAAAAAAATAGAAGAGAATTTTAGGCAAAAACAAGAACGTAACAAAAGAGTAAATGAAGGAACTGCCTCTTTTTGGGATAGAGCTGGAGCTGCTCTTGACAGAATGGGGAACGCAAGTTATCAAGCTCAAGTTAATGCTCCTGCAGATCCTATTGTTAAAAATATAATTGAATCACAAAATACAACCGAGAAAACTGGTAAAATAAATTTTACTGAATCATTGGGAAATAGTTTTGCTTCTGGTGAGTGGATTCCTTTTATTGGTGGTTTTATTGGTGGTGCTGATGATAAAAAAGAACGTGAAATACAAGAAAAAATCAGAAACAGCCAACCGATAAGACAAGATGAATTAAATTACCTTAATTACAGGCTCAACAAAAGGCAAGAAGAAAATGTAAGAGGTTATACTTGGGGTGGTCAAATTGCGGATGGTATTCTTCCTTCAATGATACGTTTTTCTGGAGAAATAGCGACCGGACAATGGGTATTAAAAGGATTAGGCTTAATGCCCGAACTTGCTAGCGGTGCAACTACTGGACAAACAGCACTATACCATCTAGGCAATATTGCGAAAGGTGGAGCCGCCAATACATTATTGCCAACAGGGTGGAATGATACTTACCAAACCTTACAAAATCGTTTACTTAATAACGGTATGGAATTTACCGACAAAGGAAGCTATATTTTTAAGGAAGCCACTGAAAAACCAGCAATATCTTTTCTAAAATCGCTGGGGCAAACCTTTGTTGAGTTTGCCTCTGAATATTCCGGCGGTTTACTTGGAATGCCAGTAAAAGGTTTATCGGCAGCAACTGCAAAATATATCGGCACTCCGATAAGTAAATATTTAGCATCTCAACCTAAGCTTACAAAATTTGTAGATAAAGCTTTGCCGGAATTAGCTAAAAGATATGAAATCCTTAACAAATTAAAACCTCAAGGGAAAACCTATGAGTTTTTAAAAGATATGACAAGATTTGATGGCTTTCTTGAAGAACTTGGGGAAGAAGTTGTTGCAGACGTTCTAAACTTAACGCTGGGAACTGGAGATCAAGAAAGAACGCTTGAAAATTATGCTAAAGCTGTTTTTAAATCTCCAGATGAGTGGGCTGTACTTGCAGGTGCAATTGCTCTGCAAGGGGGTACCCTTTCTGTAGCTTCACATGTTCTTGGCAATTATATGGAAAGAAACGGAGCTTCTGATGATGAAATTCTTGAAGTTATGAACTCTTTATCTGAAAGAGAAAAAGAAAAGAAAATTTCAGAATTAGCTACAGAAGGCTTAATTGATGTGTCAAGCTATGCCAATGAGGACATGCAGCAAAGAAAAGAATTGCAAAATCGCTATTATACACAATTAAAGAATGCCGGACGAGAAGATGATGAGGCTTTACAAACGGCGAATGTATTCTCAGAAATAGTTGCCAATTCTGCAAAAGAATGGGGGATTAGCCTTGATGATGCAGAAAAGAAATTTGCAATAAATTTGCAAAATATGACAGACGAACAGGCATACGAGCAATATAAGCAAGATGAAGCAACTTTATTGCAAGGTAGAGTTGAATATAATAATAGTAAAATAATTGATGATAAAATTGATCAATTATTTGCTGAATATGATAATTTGCCGGAAGATTTTTCTGATGAAACAGAACTAAATAATAGGGTAGGAGAAATGCAGCTACTGCAAGATATCAAGGATGGTACTCTTGCGGATATTGATAAAAGCAGAGCAGAGGCTTTAATTAGCAATTATGAGCAATCAGAGCCTCTGCTTGCGGCTGCATTAAAAGCTGCATTAAATAACAGTGTAAATGAAGCAACTGTTCAACCTAAATTTCAATCAATAGAAACCGCTGGAGCAGAAAATAATCAGACTGCTGTAGCAAGAAAAGAATGGGAAACAAAAGGTACAGATAGTAGATTTTTCAAGAAATGGTTTGGCGATAGCAAGGTTGTTGATGAAACAGGTAAACCGCTTGTTGTTTATCATGGTTCAGAAAATTCATTTGATACTTTTGACAGAGAAAGGCTTGGGACGAAAAGCTTTGATATAATGTCTTATTTAGGTTTTCATTTTACGCCTAATAAAGAAATGGCAGAAAGACTCTTTGTTAAAGCAGACACTAATGTTATGCCAGTTTATTTAAAGATTGAAAATCCTTATGTAACCTCAGAAAGCAATATAGTTAAAGAAGCATTATTATTTGCTCAAAAAAATGGCAAAATTCCTTCAAATGTAAAATTAAATAAAATATTACAAATGCCTTATTTTTCTCAGCAAGAGAAATCAATCATTACTGTTTTAAGTGATGATGCGTCAAAAATATATTATGGTGAAACCCCATTTATTGATTACAAAGATATTACAAATGATTATTTAAACTATCTAAAAGAGCAGGGATATGACGGAATAAAATATATAAATGAAATAGAGTGGGCTGACGAGAAGCGATATGACTATATTGTGTTTAATCCTGAACAAATAAAATCCGTAAGCAATCAGGGAACTTTTGATACTGAAAATCCTAATATTTATTATCAATCTATTAACAATGAAGAAAATAACTTGCTAATGACACATGCAGCAAAATTAGATTTACTTGATAATATTCTTGAATCAGGTTCATTGGTCGCACCTTCTATGGCTATTACAAAACGAGGAGAACAGCAGGCACTCAAAAGTTTTGGGGATATTCTTTTTGTAAGAAATCCTAGAAAAATTGATTTTCAAAATGATAATATATTTGATAGAGATATTTACTCGCCTCGTATGCCTAAACCAAGCTTTGAACTTGAAAATGGCAGAATTATAGATTCTTACGAATATGACAGTTTAAAACGAATGGATGATGAAAGATTTAAAAAATCTTTCGGAACAACAAAAGATAAATATTTAAAAATTAAAAGGAAAGTTTTGAACTTAGGTTTTACACCGTCTGGAAATATGAAGATAAAAGCATATAACGCAAACACACTGCTTGAGTATATGCGTAATAACAAATTAGTAGGCGGAGAAAATTTTGATTACGGACTATCATCTTTGTTGGCAAAGTTAAGTAAAAAACAAGCCTCAAAAGAGGAACTCAAAAATACAGCCCAAAATGAACTGCATTTAAGTAGTGCTGAACTTACTGAAAAATATAAAAATATACAGGAGCAATACAACCACTTTGATGAAAAACTGGAACCATATTATATTGGTAATAATTTTGTATTTTCAGATATTGGCGATATTTTTTATGCAGCAGTAAAAAACAATCGTAAGAAATTAGGTGAATACCTTAATCTGAAAGAAATGCCAAAATCATTGGTTAAAGAAATGAAAGAGCTTATAAATGAAGCACTTTCTCTCCCTCGTTCATACTTTGAGTCAAAACCAATAAGAAAAATAGATTTATCAGAATTTCCTTATGCACTTGCAGAAGCAGGACTTGTATCACAAGAACAAAAAGAACAACTAGCATTATGGGGAGTTAAACTAATTGAATATCCTAAAGGGGATATACAGGCTGGTTTAGATAAAATTAGCACTCCTAGTTTACAAGTTTATTTTCAATCTGCATATCATGGAACTCCACACAGGTTTGATGAATTTTCAACTGAACATATAGGTTCAGGTGAAGGAAATCAAGCTCATGGTTGGGGTTTGTATTTTGCTGAAAATAAAGATGTTTCAGAGGAATATAGAGAAAAGCTTTCAGTCGATAAGACTACTTATGACGGAAAGCCCATCCCTTATATTGCTGATATTAAAAATGACATGTTGATAAATGCTGTTTTAAATACGGGTAAAGAAAGAGCTTTGGAAATATTAAGGAGTAGAAAGCAGAACGATACTACAAAAAAACAGATAGAGTATATTGAGAATTTAGATGTTACAAAGTTGAAACGAGAAAAGGGTGGGCAATTATTTGAGGTTGATATTCCTGATAATAGTGAGCTGATTGATGAGCAAAAAAGTTATCTTGAACAATCTGAAAAAGTTCAAAAAGGAATAAAAAAACTCGTTGAAGATAATGGATTTGAGGAGCTTATCTATACTGAAACAAAAGAAGATTTTCTCAAAAAGGTTGAAACTGTTGCAGGTAAACAGGGAGTAAAAATTGCAAAAGAAATAATTAAAGCTGAAATATCAAATGTTCAAGAAGATATATATAAGGCTTGGGATAAGTGGAATGAATTAGAAGAAAAATTAAACATAGATGTAAAGAATTTTGATATAAATTCTATTTACAGAATGTTAAGTGCAGTAAATTATACAGGCAGAAATTTATATAATGATCTTGCTAAAATTACAGGTTCGCCTAAAAAAGCAAGTGAATTATTAAACCGATACGGCATTAAAGGAATTACTTATGATGGATATTCTGATGGTCGCTGCTATGTAGTTTTTGATGATAAAGCAATAAAAGTTCTTGAAACGTATTATCAAGGCGAAGGTGATATTAGAGATAATTTAAAGAATGTTCGTGGTTATACATATCAAAGATATAATTTTGATGGAACAATGAAAGACAATCTTATCACGCTTTTAAATAAAAAAGCTGATAAATCTACATTGTTGCATGAATTTGCACACGTATATTTAATAACATTGAACAACATGGCTAGGGAAAATGAACGTGCAAGAGAAATGCTCTTGAATGTTAATAAATGGTTACGCTATGATGGCATTGAATATACTGTTGCACAACATGAAAAGTTTGCCAATGGTTTCGTTGCGTATGTAAGAAGTGGAAAAGCACCGACTTACGGATTAAAACGAGCTTTTGAAAATTTTAAGAAGTGGCTTAATGATTTATATTCTACTCTTGTTAATGCAGAAGATTTCTTCCTTGATCCAGAAACAGAACAAGTTTTTGAAGATTTATTGGGCGGAAGTATTCATAATGCACAAAAACAAGAAGCAGAACAGCTATTATATAAAGCAAAAAGATATGCAGAACTCCGGTTTGATGATGAAGGACTTAAAACTACAATTAACCCTAATCAATTAACAGAACGTCAACGCAGATATAGAGATACTGCCTACGATATTATTTATTATGCTCTGCAACATTCAAAAGAAGGTCGGGAATTCATAAAAAGTAAAAAACAATTACAAATGATTCTCGGCAATAAAAATACTGCTTATGGTAAAAAGAATAAAGGTATCAAGCATCAAGCTGAAAGAATATACGAATTTCTTTCAGAATTAGATGATGAGTTTTCTGCAAATGACGGTTTTTTGCCAGAATGGGGCGAATTCTTTAATGACCCAGGGGTTAGCTATAATAATGCGGAAGCAGGAGCAGATTCAGAGCTTGCTCTTGAGGCGTATGATGTCATTGTTGAAAATAGATATCTTTATGATACAGAAAATGTTGATGAGTTTGGTATTTTAACAGAAGAAGAAGCTCAGAAAAATCAGTATGAACTTGAAGCATTATTAGATGCCTATAAAAATGCTGATGATAAAACTATTCCAATGTTAGCTTATTATGAATGGTTTGATAGATTACATCCGTACATACAAGAAGATATTGAAAAAAAATGGGAAAGTGAAACAAACGAAATAGACCGTTACCAATCTCTTTCTAAGTTCGAGCAAGCCAAAGAAGATTTAAAGCTATATGCCGCAACGTTAAAAGGTTACGGAGATTATTCATCTCAATTTGCAGAATACGCAAGAGCTATTTTAAAAAGACTAGACTTTATGACTGAATACGACAAAGCTAGAATATTTGACAAACTAAAAGAATACAACTCATTCCGTGATATAGAAAGAAATCTTGATACAGTTATGGATTTCGCTGAAACACTTGCAGACGTTTCAATGAGAAAACAACTTGCCGCAGATATTGATAGAGAAGTTAGACAAACAATTCATGAATGGCAGAACGGCATTAAGAAAACAAAATATACTTATCCGGCAAATAAGTTATTTACTCGTTTAAGAGAATTGAATCGTATGAAAATTGATACATTACAGGATATGTATGATCAAATTGTTAATGAAGAAGCGAATATAACTTATGAAGCAGATACAGTAAATGATAATGACTATTATAAAGTCATAGAAGAAATGTTTATAAAATACCGTATAAATGGTAGCTTGTATAATACAACAGAATTTTTAAAAGATCTGCTTGATAAAATTCAAAACGCAAAATTCACTGCTAAACTTGCAAGAGATGAAATTGATTTTGAGCGGAGAATGCAAAATATCAATTTAATAGATGAGTGTGCAAGAGCTGTTGATACGCATAAAGGTAAGGTATCTAAACTTGAACAAGCATATAGGCACGGTTTTAATTTGAACTCCGCTTTAGAAATGATGTTCAACAAGGAAATTAAAAATAAATTTACCCTTGATTATTTATATGCAATGAAAGATGCACAGGTTGGTGCTGATAGAAATGAAGTTCTTGAAAAAATAGCTAAGGTCTTTGGTTATACTGGTAGATTTAGAGATATTCAATTATTTAATAGATTTATTGATATGACCAAAAAGGAATTTAAAATAAAACAAAGATACACTCCTGATAAGGTTAATGGAACTTATAGAGTTACACATACAGATCCAGAAACCGGAAAAACTTTTACAGATAGAGTTGTCAATGTAAGAAAGGATTCCTATGAATATAAAGAATGGGATGAAGAACCAATTGAGCTTTCAAGAATGGAATTATTATATTATTACATTCAATCTAAAAATAGTATTTCTTATAAAATGCTTACAGATATGGGGGATGAAACAACTCCGCCGAAAGGTCAATTTGATAAATTTGAATTTGATCAGCTATTAAATGAACTAACAGAACAAGAAAAAATGATGGGTGATATTTTGCAAATGGCTGCTGAAAAGTATTATCCACAACTAAATCAGTATCACATTAAAAAATATCATACAGATCTCGGCAAGGTCAACGCTTACTTCCCTCGTAAGTCGGAAACTCAAGATGTAAAAATGCTGGAAATGTTTAATCAGTATTCTCAGCTCAATACGAATCAGAGAATGCAAAAACAAAGAACAGCTGGTCCAGGGGTAAGAATTGCCCCTGCCAATCCGGTTGCCGTTTTATTTGACCATATTGAAAAAGCTAACACGCTTATTATTATGGGTGAACAATTAGACATAATGAACAGCGTTTTTAAAGATAGTGATCTACAGAAAAAAATAAAAACTGTCTGGGGTGATGATACCGCAAAAGAATTTATGCAACTTGTTACTGCCAATTTGTACAGTGGACAACAAAGCACAATTTCAGAGGCGGAGTCATTTATCGGAAAGATAGAAAATAACGTCATCAAAGCACAAATATTTTTAAAACCGCAAGTTGGTTTAAAACAGGTCATGTCATTTATGAACTATGGGGTAGGAGATGAATATGTGTCAGCTGGTGAATGGTGGAAGAAATTCGCACAGCAAACCTTTACTCCAACGGAATGGAAAAACAATATAAATTACATGATGAATATTCCATACTTAAAAGATAGGTTTGGCAGAGGCGGATCAACTGATGCGTTAAAAAGACAGCTTGAGCAAAGAATGTTTGCAAAAATAAGCCTTTTTGATGAGATATTCTCAGCAAATGTTAGATATGGTGATATGGGGGCAATTATTTTAGGCGGTAAGCCATACATAGATTGCTTACTTGATAAAGGGTATTCAGAAGAACAGGCAATAAGGATATTTATAGAAAAAACGGTAAACGATCAGCAGTCAAGCATTCCTTCAACATTGTCAAATATACAAAGAAATGCAGCCCATCAACCGCTTGCAAAAATGTTTTTTGCCTACCAAAATACACCATGGCAATATTTTAGAACTGCCTCAAATGCAATTATAAGATTCAAACAAAACCCATCAAAAGAAACTGGCTTAAATATGATTAAATTAGTCGGTTGCTACATGTTTTTATTTCCATTTTTATTTAATCTTGCTTCTTCATTATCTCCTATCATTGCAGCTACAGGTGGCGGAGATGATGAATTAAAAGAAGATTTTTGGAAATCTATAATCGGCGGAGTTACTTTTGTACCAATTGCAGGAATGTTTATAAATACCATCTATTCTGGAATAAGAGGGGAAAGGGCTACAACAGGTAATTGGTTTGATACTGCAGCTGCAAAATTAGGGAATACAGCTCGTAAAATAAACAAAGGAGATATAACACCAAAAGATTTATTTAACGCTATTTCATTGTTTACAGAAGCTTCTACCGGAGTACCAATGACATCTATAGGAACGGAGGTATCTGGTGCTGCAGATGTTCTAACCGGAAGTCCACTCAAGGGATTATTAAAATTATCCGGCTTTACAGATTATAGAGCTAAGAGAGTTACAGGGGAAAAATAAATAAGGAGAATTTTATGACAGTATCGCAAATTGAGCCAGTAAAAAACCATTATGGCAATAACAGTGCAACAACCTTTGATTTTGATTTTTATATTGAAACAGAGAATCAATTATTAGTTCAGCATACAGATATGAACGGTCTGCAAACAACTCTTACATTGGGCGTTGACTACTCAATAAACGAGATAGGAAATGAAGAAGGTAGTTACATTACATTCCCATTACAGGGTTCAGAGTATGGAGTTCTTGCATGGAATCAAAGCACAGACGAAAAAGAATTATTAACCATTTCTTTAAATATACCATTTTCTCAAGATTTTGAATTTGACATTAGTGGCGAGTTAGATAAGAGCCAACTAGAACGAGCATTTGATTATGGAATGAGAATTGATCAAATTTTAAAAAGACGAATTGAACGTGCAGTTCTTGTTCCAGAAGGCTCTGCAACTACCCCTCAACAACTCATTGATAATTTGAATGAAGCTCAAATAAATGCTCAAAATTTCGCTCAGATAGCTGCAGAAAAAGCCACAGCTGCAAACAATTCTGCAATAGCAGCAGGGGAAGAAGCGACTATTGCAACGCAGCAGGCGGCAATCGTTCAAGAAACTTACGATGACGCTATGACAGATATAGCCGAAGATAAACTTGACGCATTAAATGCAATATCATCAGCTAAAACAAATGCAGAAAATGCCATAGCAACAGACAAAGCAGATTTTCAAACATTAGCACAAAATAAATCAACGGCATTACAAAACCAGTTCAACGGCTATTCAAGTACACTTGATGGACAGATAGACGCGGTTATAAAGAACTTTGACAGAATGTATGAAGGTGTTAATCTTGAAACGAAATTTGCAACGGAAATAGCCGCAGCAGGTAACGTATATGCTTGGCTCAACAACAGAAAGAATGCAGGGAATTTTGAAGGCATACACGTTGGTGATTACTTCTCTGTAAGTTTGAGTGCCGGAACAGTGGCAGGCTATTCAATAGCAGCACAGACCTTTAAATGCCGCATAGTCGGGATTAACACATACAAATCTTGTGCAGATACGAATATAGGCAATATGCTCTATGTAATATCTGATGAAGTAATAAATACCGCTATAAAGTGGAACCCGACAGACAATAACAACGGTACGGCTTCACAAAATAAACCTTGGCTTGCAAGTGCAGCTTATGCGGTATTGAACGGAGTGAACAACTATACAACGAATGCATACGGCAACGCAGCACACGGAGCAAACGCTTCTGCCAAAGGAATACTACAATTATTACCTAGTACACTGCAAAGCGTCTTAAAACAGAAGAGAAACCTCTTAGATAACAGATATTCTTCAAGCGGTCTTTTAACAGGTTCAACAGGCTGGGATTGGGCTGATATGGGTAAACTTTGGTTGCCTAATGAAGTTGAAGTTTATGGCTGTGGTATTCGTAGCAACCTATCTCAAACGTCAGGTTTTTGGTTTCCTGAAGCAGGGCTGTCAATCCAATTTCCTTGGTTCGCAAATAATTGTGAGCACAGGGTTAAAAGGAACTCAAGCGGTGCTCGTTGCTCTTGGTGGCTTTCTGCTCCGGCTTCTTATAATACTGCTAACGTATGTAGTGTTTACAGCAGCGGTAATGCTATCAGTTCTAATGCTACTTATTCTAGTATTTTTCTGCCGCTCTGCTTCTGTATTTAATCCTTTCCATCTTGTATGCGGACACTTTATGTGTCCGCTACCTCACCAATGTTTGTAGTACAATCCCCTTAGTGGCGTAAGCCACTCGAAAAAAAATTTTTTGAGGGTAGAGAATGAGCAACGTTCACAGAAGATTTAGGAAAGAAACAGAGTTACAGTTTTTGGTTACAGCACAGGAATTACAATTTGAATTAACAAAATTTGTAATGCGTGAGAAAAACATACCTAAGAAATGGCGGTTGATAATCGGGCAGCCATTGATAGCAAAAGTCGATGAGCTTCTTGACAATTTGAATTACGCAAACACAATTTTCCCTACAAACATATCTGAATATGAAATGCGTTCAAAATATCAAACACTTGCAGTATGTAATTGTTGGCAACTTCATAATAAGATAGTTAGAATGATTGAGTGTGTTCAATCGGTGAAAATTGAAAACTTAGAAAAAATTGCTGAATTGCTAACGAATGCAGAAGTTCTAATAAAGAAGTGGAAAAAGACTGATAAAGAACGGTTCAAAAAATTACTTGCAGACGGTGGAGATAAGCCGGAAAGTGAGTAAGAAAAAAGATAAGTCATTTGTTGATTTTGGTTAGCCTCTTGGTGGCTTTCTGCTCCGGCTTCTAATAATACTACTAACGTATGTAATGTTAACAACAACGGTAATGCTAACAGTAATAATGCTACTAATTCTAGTATTTTTCTGCCGCTCTGATTCTTTAATTGTCCGACCTAGTAAGATTTTTCTGAACGCAGTACATTTTTTAAAGAAGGAACAAATGACTTTCGAGAGGAAACTCTCGTAAATAAGCACCTTGATATTTTTAGGCGGACGCCTTTTCGTTAAGTGCATAGCAGGCAACTTGTGTATTATAGTCTGTTTTATGCCTAAATAATTAAGCAGTTTAATGTTAATACACATTGTCCATTAACTGTACGAGGTGCATAATGTCAAGACGTAAAGGCAGATACGAAAGACGTAAACAAAAGAGAGAAGCCAAAAAGCAGCACTTAAAACAATATGATGATTTTAATAATGTTATCAGCCTAAAGTCTATGTATAAATCCGCAAAGAAAGCCGCTTGTGGTGTGTCGTGGAAAGCAAGCGTGCAAAGGTATATCTTAGCAATATTATTCAGAATAACTCATACAAGGCAAGATTTACTGAAAGAAAAAGATATACGGCAGGGCTTTATTGAATTTGATATAAACGAACGAGGAAAAGTCCGGCATATTAAAAGCGTGCATTTTAATGAGCGTGTAGTTCAGAAATCAATATGCTTGAATGCAATGAACCCCATTTTATTAAACAGTGTTATTTACGATAATGCAGCAAGCCAAAAAGGCAAAGGAACACACTTTGCATTAAACAGAGTTACAGACTACCTGCATTGGCATTATAGGCATTATGGAAACAAAGGATATGTTTTATCCATAGATTTTAAAAGTTACTTTGAGAGCATTCCTCACGACGTCTTGAAAGAGAATTTTAGAAGAAAGTTTAAAGACACAAAGATAATAAAACTTCTTGATGATTTTGTTGACGCATTCGGAGAACGGGGTTTAGGTTTAGGCTCTGAAACTTCACAGATAAATGCGGTAGTCCATACAGACAGAATAGACCATTATATTAAAGAGGTAGAACGGATTAAGGGCTTTCGGAAGTATATGGACGATAATATAATAATTCACCCCGACAAAGGTTATTTGCAAGAATTGTTGTGGGAACTAAAAGATCTGTATGCAGAAGTTGGAGTTACTTTAAATCAGAAGAAAACACACATCAGCGATTTAAAGCACGGTTTCACATTCTTGAAAACAAGATTTTTCTTAACCGATACAGGCAAGGTAATTAAGAAACCTTGCAGAGAACGGATAACCGCAGCAAGGAGAAAGTTAAAGAAGCAGGCTAAACTCTATCAGCAAGGACTTATGACACTTGATGATGTGAAACAAAGTTATATAAGTACAAGAGGTTCTTTTGTGCATAAAAATGCACGCAGGACAATTCACAATTTAGATATGTTGTATAAGAAGTTATTTGAAAAGGAGTACAAAAATGACACAGGTAACACCGGAAACGAAGCAAAGCAAGATACAGGAGTTTGCAGATCTGTTACGGCAGAGGGATAACGCAGTACAGAAAAAAGGATTAGGGCTTGAATTAACAGAGTACGAAACGGATTTAATAAATTCACCGTATCAAGACTGGTTGAGGATTAGCACAATGCTTGAAACGGCGGAAATTGACGACAGTATTTATGATGATTTTCTTGCTAATCCAACACACTATAAAATTACAGATGGCGTAATTGTTTACAATTCTAACTGGGAAACCGAAGCACAAGCAGCAGAGCTTGAGCGTATCGGGAAATTACATATCACAAAGCAGGATTTTTATACATATATTTGTGTACCTGCTAATATTTCTTATGACACGCTCAAAGCAAAGATTGCAGAATTAAATATGCAGCCGCAATGGGAATTATGCAATCACGTTTATTATGGTGTTATTCAGCCATTCTTGACAGCGTTGCCGCTTGGAAAAACAGAACAAGAAATTATTGAAATATTTGAAGCTCACACTCCGGCTGATGAATAGCCTTTTAATTTTTTAGAGATGAGATTATGAGAATAGAACCTACTGATGGGGTTACTTTTGGTTACAAAAGTCCTCTAAAAACCTTGTATAAAAAAGGTAAATTAAATATAGACAAGGGGTTTTATGGTGGAAGGTTGACGAAAGAAAACGTTACCCTTGAACACTTAGTGCCTTATTCAAAGGGTGGAAAAACCACCCTTGATAATCTTGTTCTCGCAACAAAAGAAAATAATATGAAACGCTCTAATCTGCCGATTAAGGACTTTATAAATCCTTCACAGGTAAGAGAATACCTAAAACAATTTTTAGGCATCTCAACGGACGATTTTAGCGGAGATAAATACATTAAAAAAATTGTTATGACATTGAAAAAAATGGGGGTATGTCTATAACTGGAAAGGCGGACTGATATGGCTAAAATTGTGCGTTTTAAAAGTAAAAAACAAAAAGCCGGAGAGTGGCTGCAAGATTTGTTTTCTCAAAAAATTGAGAAAGCAAAATCAATAGCGGTAATTATGGATATGGAAGATGAAGTTGTAACCGCTTATTTGAACGCTGATTTGATGCAGAAATTAAACTTAAAGCAGCATTTTGAGTTCGATATTTTAGATCAGTTCTTAGCTCAAAATATGAATAGATATGTGGAATACGTTGAATAAAGCAAAGGAGATTTATTATGAAGAAATTAGCAATTTTATTAGCATTCTTATTTTTTTGCGGCGAAAGCGTTTTTGCTGCTGATGTTGATGCGGTTGTTCCTGAACAAAGTGTTGAAAATAGTCAGTCATACTTTACTGCAAATATTCAAAAACAACCACAAGAAAAAGGAAGTAAACAAGGTATAAAAAATCATTTTACCTTTTTTACAATTAATATCAACGTCAACGGTAAGGTTCTTAATTATGCCCTACCAGACGAACAACAGTAATGGAATAGTTTTTTATTTGAATATTAAATTTTAGAGGAGATTTGCAATGTGTATGGAATGTTTTGAAAAACTCCCTCGCTTTTATTATAAAGAGAGGGAGTATATAACTTGGCAAGATGATGAATATTGTCGTGTCGGTTTTTCAGAAATACCTGATGTAGGCAATAAAGAAATTAATGTTAAGGTGATGTCTAAAGCTGAAATTAAAGCAGCTAAGAAAAAACCTCTATTTCTGAAAAATACAGTTGATGTTTGTTTGATTAATAAAGCTAAAAACAAGACATATACTTTTACAATTTATCTTGGATATGAATATGATGGAGCAAGTATATCAAGAATTTTTTGGCGGCTTGTTGGTTCTAAAGAGAATATTGAATTTAAGGTTGCTGCTTTAATTCATGATGTACTTTGTGAAAACCATCATTATGTTGATAATGATAGATATTTTGCTGATAGAGTTTTTGAAAAACTTCTTGAGGTTGGAGATGTAGGGCATTTTCGTAGATGGCTTATGTTTCATTCTGTTGATAATTTTCAGAAGTTTTGTGG
>CALUTF010000005.1 GCA_944323595.1 Candidatus Gastranaerophilales bacterium
AGGAGAGGGAACAACGGTTTATACAAAAGCCGGCATTTTAAAGATTTTAAAAATGTGTAGAGCATCTAATACAGGCGCCATTTCTAAAGTTGAAGAGTCTTACTGATGCAAACATGATGTTTGCACCTCACCCTACCCCTCTCCTTGTAAAGGAGAGGGAACAACGGTTTATACAAAAGCCGGCATTTTAAAGATTTTAAAAATGTGTAGAGCATCTAATACAGGCGGCATTTCTAAAGTTGAAGAGTCGTGCTGATGCAAACATCATGTTTGCCAAAGGAAAGTTTGGAAACGTAGTTTCTGATCACTCGTTTCATTTGGACGCGTTTTTCTCTTTCTTTGGTTCTGTTTCTTTCTCTTTTACTCGCAATAAAAGAGAAAGAAATGAACATTAATGAAGATTTTTGTCGGATTAGTAAATCCGACCTACGTTTCTGTTTCTACAAAAGCCGCTCTTTTAAAGATATTCAAAATTTTTGAACACCGAATACAGGCGCCAATTCTAATCTTGAAGAGTTGTATTGATGCAAACGTTACGTTTGCCAAACATCATGTTTGCCGTTTGCTACTAATTTTCAGTGTCTTCTGTATCGTCAGTTTCTTCTTTTTTTATCGTTGTGACTACCATTTTAGCCATTTCTTTGGCAATAAGTTTTTGTGTTGCTTCAGGACAGTTGTGAAGCATGTTCATTGCTGTTCTGATTGTTGAATCTATATCGTACCAGCGACCTTTGCGGCTGTCTTCCAGACCTGAACCTACAGCATTTATTATGTCTTCTACTGCCTCAAATTTTTCATCCTCAATATTGTGTTCAATGATGATTTTAATTAAATTTAAAGCAATTCTAATCTGTGTTTCGTCATCAGATTCTTCCAGTGTCTTTACTGCCTGTGATAATACCGGATCTTTGTCATACCAGCGTCTTTGTTTGTTGCTGTACTCTTCTTTCATAAATGCCTCCTGTTTTTTTATTCTTATCCTAGTTTAAATTTTACGCCTTTAGTTCCTTTCGGATATTCCCAGCCGAGTGACTGTCTTTCGCAGGCAATTCTGCACGCCCCGCATTCAAGACAGTTTTCGTAATTTACTATAAGCTTTTCATTCTCCTTGTCCCATTCATATACGTTTGCAGGACAAACGTATGTGCAGGCTTTTGAGTCACAAATGCAGCAAAGACCTGCTTCCGGTTTCAGGTGTGATACTTTATCAGGTACTGATTTTACAGTGAATAATTTTTCATCTATACTCATTTTAATATACCCCATAGAAGTTTAAACAAATTCCCTCCGTCTTTGAAAAGTTCAAGCGGATTTCTGTCATTGAATATGCTTTTAATAAAGCCCCTGTATTTTTCTTTCTTGGGAATACTGTCAACAGTTGTGAACATTTTGAAAAATTCATTAATTTTTTGCGGGAAATATCCCAAAAATGATGCACTTCTTGAATGCATTACATCCATCAGGTCTTTGTATGTTTTTAAATCTTTCAATACAAAAGATTGTTCAAGCCGCTCCTGATAGTGAGAAAGTGTTTCTGCAGTATAGTCCTTTTCTAATAATGCATGCAGAGCGGTTTCTCCTGCGAATTTTCCGCTCATCATTGCTAGGTTTGTCCCCTCCCAGTGCATGTTATTAACCATCATTGCAGCGTCACCGGCTATCATTACTCCGTCGGCGAATAAATCCGGCATACATTTATATCCGCCCTCCGGAATTAAGTGCGCAGAGTATTCAAGAAGTTCGCCGTCCTTTATAAGAGGCGCAATTGACGGATGTTGTTTGAGTTTATCCAGTAACTCGTATGGTTTGATTTTGTTTTCAACCAGTTCGTTAAGTGTAACGCCGAGTCCGATGCTCACAGAGTCTTTGTTGGTGTATATGAATCCGAGACCCAGCATTCCAAGCATTGAGCCGCCAAAAAGCTGGTATACGCACCCCTCATCATCGCGCAAATGAAATCGGTCATTAATTTTATCTTTATCAAGTTTTATAACTTCTTTAACGCTTATTGCAACGTCATAGGGCGAAATATTATTGCGAAGACCGACTTTTTTAGCCAGCAATGAATTTACCCCGTCAGCCAGAACAACTATATTGGCATAATATTCTTCCAATTCTGTTTTAACTCCTACAACGCGACCATCGTCAAGGATTAAATCCTCTACAACGGTTTCTGTTATAAGAATTACCCCCTCTTTTTCAGCTTCATCAGCCATCCATCGGTCAAATTTTGAACGGAATACACTATAGCTCACTGCATCATTGTCATCTTCATTATTTCTGTAAGAAATTTCTGTAGCATCTTCATCACCGAGCAAAGCGTATTTGTGGATTACGTTTTTCCGTTCAAGAGGAGCTGTTTTTTCAAAATCAGGGAAAATTTCTCTTGTAGGTTTAGCATAAATCGCACCGCCAAAAACATTTTTAGAACCGGAAAAACTTCCTCTTTCTATGAGAATTACCTCCCGTCCCGCACGTGCAATTGTCACAGCGCAGGCAATTCCTGCAGGGCCGCCTCCTACTACTATTACTTCTGTTCTGTTTTCTGTACGCATATAACTCCAGTTTAAACGGATAACAAGGTCATTATACACTAAATTTTATTCATTGTAAAATAGTTATATGAATATAACTGCTGGTATATTTAAAGGAAGAAAAATTATTGCTCCGGATGAAAAAATAACACGTCCTACACTTTCAAAAGTAAGGATGAGTGTATTCAATACATTGCAAGCTATGATTGATTTTGAGGGAAAATCATTTCTTGATATGTTTTCCGGCTCAGGAATAATGGCTCTGGAAGCGTTGTCAAGAGGTTTTTCAGATGTAACCGCCATTGAAAAAAATCCAAAGGCTGCATCTGTGATAAAAAATAATTTTGCTAAATTTGTACCGTCACCAAAACTTATAAAAGGTGATTGTCTTAAAATTATAAGTGAATCAGAGCAATGTTTTGACGTAGTTTATATTGATCCTCCTTATTATTCAGGTGTTTATGAGGCTGCTATTACTGCAGTAAAAGACTTTGCGCAAATTATTATACTGGAACATGTTACAGATGTTGATTTTGCTCCGCTTGAACTTTTGAAACAGAAAAAATACGGCGATAAATATATTTCGTTTTTGCATACAAAAAGAGAGGAAAACCTTTAAAGATAATCCTCCCTTTTTAAAACTTTTAATCCCAAAAACTATTTTACGAGTTCTTTGAATTTTTTACCTGCTGAAAATGCCGGAACTGTTTTAGCCGCAATTTTCAAAGGTGCACCTGTTTGAGGGTTTCTGCCTGTTCTTGCAGCTCTTTTGCGAGCTTCAAAAGTTCCGAAACCTACTAAAGTTACTTTTTTGCCTTTAGAAACTGTTTTTGAAATTGTTTCTAAAGTTGCTGCAATAATATCAGCAGTTGCTTTTTGAGAAACTTTTGCTTTTTTAGATACTTCTTTTACCAATTCTTCTTTGTTCATTACGAACCTCCTTCTTTTTGTGCCTACGAAAATAAAAAACCATTCTCTCTTCCGCATGCAATACATCGACAGAACTTATTATAACACTTTTTAGGTTTTTGGCAAGGGGTTTTAGTAATTTAATTCTTCATAAATTGCATAAAAATGCGTTTTTCAGACATTATGCATGGTGAAAACGGTATATTATCAGCATTTTTGAGGGAAATTTTAGTTATAAGATGTATCATTAAGACGTGCAAATTTTATATTTTTGTAAAAGTATTGAAGAATTTGGTATGCGTTATACCCTTCTTTTGCTAAATTATTTGCGCCATGCTGAGACATGCCGACTCCGTGTCCGTTCTTTTTGACATTACCATCGTATGACGGAACAGAGCGGATATATGGCAAATCCTGCCCCCAAACAGAACTTGCGGTTGTTGTTTGCCCGCCGGCTGATGCGTAATAATATGCAGGAATTATTTTAAGGTTATAAATTAAGACAATTCCTCTGGTATCTTCAACAGCCTGATTTGTTCTCGGGGTTTCTGCAGAAGCACCTGCGTAGGCTTGATCTTCCGGTGTGTCATTAAGGTCATAACCGTATGCCGCACGTTTGCCGAGATTTGCCAGTGCATAACTCCTTGCCGCAATTGCCTGTGCTTTGTGGGCTTCTATTTCCCAGGACGGAGGCATTTCTGCCGGTACAACTCCTTTTACGTAATTATCTATATCAATATCATTTATAAGCGTCAGTTTGTGGTTTTTATTTTGTATTATAAAAATGCCTCTGTACCATTTGTTTTTTGTGCTCAGAAAGCTGTTTTCATCGGCTTTTACAACAATATTATCAGAATCTATTTTATAATATTTACCGTCAATTTTAATTGCGATTTTATTTTTGTAAGCTCTTATTTCATAGCTAATCATTTTTTCTAAATCGCATACTTTTCGATTTGTATTTGCGTCAATAATAACCGCAGGGGTGGCTGAACCGACGCCGAGGCGTTCTACGTTTGTCTGCAATCCGATTTTGATTGCATGAGCAGGCATTGCAAAACAAAGGTTCAGCAAGAATGTAAAAATTAACAACGTTGCTTTTCTTATCATACATTTAGTATAACATACAATTAGCCGTCATGCTTAGCTCTTTAGATTGATATTTTCAGTATCTTTCCCCAGAGTTGCTTTAGCCTGTGTATAAATATCTTCTCCTATTTTCTGCCCTGCTGCGTAGGATGCAATGGATGCCCCGACAAACATTACACCGCGGGCGATAGTAGACAGTTTGCCGCCGGCATTATGTTTTGCAATAACATCCATCCAGGGTTTTGTGAGTTTTGCTTTTTTCAGTCCGTTAATTGCTGACGTAACTGGTTTTGACTCCATAATTCCGTCAAGTAAAGCTGTTTTCATTAGTTTTTCACCTGCAAACATTGTTGCCAGTGAAGTGGTTTCAACTACTGCTGCTTTTGGCTTATCATCTGCCATCAATACCTTTAGACCGCCAGATGCACATATTAGCGGGTTAACATTTTTAGCTGCCCATCTTATTGTTTTTCCTGTGTAATCCAGAAATTTATTATGTTCTGCAAGTGCATTGAACGCCTGAATTGCTCCATCAGTACCTTTTGCAAGTCTTGCATTATAATGGAGCACTTTATCAAAAATATTAACAGCTTGTGCGCCTGCAACAGGAAGTCTGCCGATATCTCCGTTTTCAAACTTATCGACGTTGCGCACTGCAAATATTGTTGAAGATACTACATTCGACACAATTAAACTACCTTTTCACTACCTTACATAGATATAAAGTATTTTTTCACGGAAAATTTGCTTTTTTTTATTAATTTGTTACATTTTGTATTAAAATTTTTTAAAAATATGCTGGCACAGGGTATTTGAGGTAATATTAGTAGAGGAGTAAGAAGTTGATAAAAAGGATATTAAGTTTTTTATTCGGGATTTACATAGAACGCACATTTTTAGTTATAAAAATTTTGGGCTTTAAATGTAAATTTCGTTGCATAAATCAGCTGGAGGAAACTTGTGATATACATAATTCCGCTGAATTAAAGAGAAAGGGGACATATTTCCCTCATCCGATAGGAATTGTTATTAATAAGGATGCTAAAATAGGACACAACTGTGTAATCGCGCAGAATGTTACTATAGGTGTCGGAAAGTACAATACCGAACGCAATACCAATATTCCTGAAATCGGCGATAATGTTACAATATGCGCTAACGCAGTAGTTATAGGCGGTATTCGGGTAGGGAATAATGCAGTTATCGGAGCCGGATCCGTCGTGCTGAAAGATGTTCCGGAAAACGCCGTGGTTGCCGGTAATCCTGCAAAAATTATTAAATATAAAAATAGATAAAGTCTATAGCTGGGTTGTTCTAAAAATAGTGTAGTATTTGTAATTGCCCCAGTAAATTATCAGGGAGATAAAATTGTTATCCAAATCTGTCAATTCCAGATAAGTTTGCGGTGCCGGCTTTCTTTTTGCACTCGGTACAAATCTTCCTATTAAATCAAGCGTTTTCAGGTGAACTTTTTGCGTGAATTTTAACTCGGGCTTTGGCAGGTTTTCATCATAAAACATTACAGGTGTCAAATCTCTGTTGTATACAGGAACAATATATTTTATTCTTCCTGCTTCTTTAAACAGAATGTACCAGTTCCCCTCATGTTCCCGCGGTGTTAAAAGGTAATACCCCGGCTCTATTGTGATGGATTTGAAATAAAGCGGCGCCACTAATCTGAAAAGCGGATATGGCGACCATGTTGAAGTATTTGTATCATAATATTCCCCCGGATCTATGTCATGTATATATTTTACATCAGGAACCGGCAAATCTCTGTAAATTTGCTGATAGTCAAAATCTTCAGCCATCACGGAGGTTGAAAATATTAGTGCAAATAGTATAAGAATTAATTTCTTCATACCGGTATTTTAATGTTAATTATATAAAAATCAATCATATATAAACGGTATTTTTATGTTAAAATTTATGTTAAACTTATTATTACAAAGGAGTATAAAATATGCTGACAGGACCTTTTTTAGACAGAAGCTGGATGGGACAAAATCCGGATTATAATTCAAGTGAAATAGTGATGCTCGGACTGCCGTTTGACGGCACTGTTTCTTATCGTTCCGGTTCAAGATTTGCGCCTGAGCAAATTCGTCTGGCAAGCTGGGGGCTGGAAGAATATTCTCCACGTTTTGACAGACATCTTGAAGATGTTAATTTCCATGATGCGGGCGATTTGGAATTTCCTCTCGGTAATACATATAAGAGTCTTGATGTTATCAGACGGAATGTTGAAGATATTTATGCAGACGGTAAACGTGTTTTCGGTATCGGCGGAGAACATCTTGTGACTTTGCCGGAAGTCGAAGCGGTTTATAAATATCACAGTAACCTTGCTGTTGTTCATTTTGATGCACATACAGATTTGAGGGAAGAATATCTTGGAGAACCTATGTCACACTCCGCTGTTATCAGACATATTTCCAAAATCGTCGGCCCTGAAAATGTTAAGCAAATCGGTATCCGCTCAGGCATGAAAGAAGAATTTGAATTTATGACTAAACATAAAACGCTTATCCATGAATATAGCGGACTTGATGTATTGAAAGGTAAGAAAATTTTCGTTACGGTGGATCTGGATGTCTTGGATACCTCTGTTATGTGCGGTACCGGTACTCCGGAAGCCGGAGGAATGCAATTTAACGAACTTATGGGATGGTTTGAGTATCTTAAAAATTTTGATATTATTGGTGCCGATGTTGTAGAACTTGCACCGGATTACGATGCTTCAGGTGTTTCTACGGCTGTTGCAACCAAGGTTATTCGAGAATTGTTAATGGTAATGTAATATGGCAGTTATTGACAGAATAAATTTTTTACGTGATGAAATTAACAAGCATAATTATAACTATTATGTGCTTGACAACCCTACTGTGAGCGATTTTGATTATGACAAAATGTTCGCGGAATTGAAGCAGCTAGAGGCGGAAAATCCTATTTTGATTTCTCCTGACAGTCCAACTCAAAGGGTTGGTTCAGTAAGCGAAAAATTTTTCCCGTATACTCATAAACACAGATTATACAGTCTTGATAATACCTACAGTTACGAAGAACTTGTAAAATGGTACGAAAAGATTACAAAAGAGTATGGGGACGAAGTTGAGCTTGTATGTGAATTAAAAATTGACGGTCTTGCAATCTCACTTACCTATGAAAACGGACTTTTTACAACCGGCGTAACCCGCGGGGACGGCGTTACAGGTGAAAATATTACGGCTAATCTTAAAACGATTAAAGCTGTTCCTTTGAAACTTTTTGAAGACGTTAATATAGAAGTCAGAGGCGAAATTTATATGCCAAAAACTTCTTTTGAAAAACTTAACGAAGAAAGTCTTGCTAAAGGGGAAAAAGTTTTTGCAAACCCGCGCAATGCAGCTGCAGGTTCTTTAAGACAGCTTGATAGCTCTATTACTGCCAAAAGAGATCTTTCAATGTTTACTTATACTGCTATTATAGAGGATGCGGCAAACGCGCCAAAGACGCACTATGACAGTATTATGTATCTTAAAAAATTAGGCTTCAGGGTTAATCCCAATATTCGCCTTTGTAAAAATATTCAGGATGCGATTGATTACTGTAAAGAATGGGATACAAAACGTTTTGACCTTAATTATGCAACGGATGGTGTTGTTATAAAAGTAAACAGCCTTGCAATACAGGAAGATTTAGGCTTTACCGCACGTGCGCCTAAATGGGCTACTGCATTCAAATTCCCGCCGGAGGAGGTTACAACCAAGCTTCTTGATATTGAACTTAATGTCGGTAAAACAGGTGCCGTTACGCCTGTTGCGGTTTTGGAACCAGTTCATCTCGGCGGCAGTATTGTTCAGCGCGCAAGTCTGCATAATTTTGATGAAGTTAAAAGGCTTGATATAAGAATTGGCGATACTGTTTTGATTAAAAAAGCTGCAGAAATTATTCCAAAGGTTATAAAGGTTATGGATACAAAAGAGCATAATTCGTTTCCTGTTGTTGAACCTCCGGAATTTTGTCCGTCCTGCCATTCAAAACTTATGTCTATTGACGGAGGGGTCAGTCTTTACTGTGCAAGTAAAAATTGTTCCCAGCAGGTTACGGCAAAGATTGAATACTGGGCTTCTAAAGAGGCAATGGATATTGATAAAGTAGGTCCTGCGATTATTCAACAGCTTTATGATAAAAAATTCATCTCTAATGCTGTCGACTTATACCGTTTGTCCATCGAAGATTTTATGCAGCTTGATCTTGTTCAGGAAAAATCAGCGACCAATATGTATAATTCAATACAGGCAAGTAAAAATCGTTCCCTTACACGTCTGATTACGGCTCTGTCTATTAAAAATGTGGGTAAGGAAACCGCCGATATACTTGCGAATGAATTTAAAACAATTGATAACCTTAAAAATGCCGATATGAAAACTCTTGTTGCACTGCAAGGTATCGGCGAGAAGATGGCGGGTATAATTTACGACTTCTTTCATGATGAAGAAAATATTAAAATGATTGATGCCTTAAAATCTCTCGGAGTGCAGCCGCCGGAAGTGCAGGGCGCCGCTTCAAATATTCTTGGCGGCAAAACATTTGTACTTACAGGTACATTAAAAAATATGACAAGAGAAGAAGCAAGTGCCTTGATTAAAAAAATGGGCGGCAAGACTTCATCTTCTGTATCAAAAAACACTTCTTACGTACTTGCCGGAGAAAATGCAGGGTCTAAATTAGACAAAGCAGAAAAATTAGGTGTTATAATATTAACAGAAGACGAATTTTTTGATATGATTAAAGACAGCTAGAAGGAATTAATATGAAAAGAAAAACTAGAGTTATACAAATAGATGGTTTCAGAGGTCTTGTACTCGCATTGTTTGCGGTTGTATGTCTTGCTGCCGGGTTTGTAGCATTCCCCGGATTTGTTGCAATGAGCATCTGGAATCATTTTCAGGCTCTTCCTGCTATAAATCTGTTTCAGGGGGTTTTACTCTGGATTATTGTTGCAATGAGTCTTTATCTCGCAAATGGTCGTAAGGTTCAAATTTCATTTGCTTCCCCAAGAGAATTAACAGATGCAGAAATGAATAAACTTATGGAACGGGTTCGCCTGCAATCTCAGGTAAAAATGCTGAATGCTATGATGCTCAAAGCAGGTGAAGAACACAAAGACCTCGGTCAGGATACACTGAAAAATAAGGATTTGAATGCTGACGAAACAAAAAATGTTGAAACTTCGTCACATGAAGAGATTAAAAAGTAAAGGAGAATGTATGAAAAAGATTTTTGTATCAGCTGTGGTTTTAGGTTTGCTTATCAGTGCTTCTTCTGTAGCATCAAATGCTATTACAACAAATTCTGATGAACGCGGTTATATTACTGTTAATACTCAGGCAAATAAAGAGTTAAGTCCTGATCTGGTTGAAATTTCAATTGCTGTTGAAACTTATGACAAATCTATGCAAAAAGCTGTTGCTCAAAATAAAGAGATTTCAGATAAAGTTCAGAATGTACTGAAATCTATGATTAATTCACAAAATATGGATTATATAAAAACCTCTGATTTTAGTGCAACACCTCTATATAATTACTCAAACAACAAAAGAGTCTTTGACAAATATCAGGTTTCAAATACAATAATTGTCCATACAAAAAGTATAGATAAAGCCGGTGAAATGATTGATAAGGCTATTGCTGCCGGTGCTACTAACGTAAATAATTTGAATTTCTCAATTTCTGATTATGAAGCACAATGCGATGAGTTGCTCTCACTTGCGGTTTCAAAAGCTAAAAATCAGGCAACTGCAGTTGCAAATGCAGCTGGCACTACACTGAATGGTGTTAAATATATGAATGCAAGCTGCAATTCTGGTGCCACCTCCAGAGTATATTACAATTTAATGGCTAAGAATGCTGTTGCTGATTCAGAAGCTGCTATGGGTTCTTCTACTCCTATTTCTGCAGGCAGAATTAAAGTTCAGGCAACATTGAACTCTGCTTTCTTTGTAAAGTAAAATTTTAATAATTTTATACTGAGACGCTGTAAATTTTTATAAATTTACAGCGTCTCTACTAGCAAAAATTTTTTATCAGAAGTTTTCTGCCTTGTATGAATGATATAACATTTACCGGCATAAAAGGTTTACATACATACAAGATTAAAAATCATAATAACCCCGACAACCCTATATTAAGGATTTCGGCAAAATTATCTAATGACGCTGATGGGTATGATTTGTCAGATTATTTTAATTATTTGAGAAAATCACGTAAAGAATATCGGGAATATTGCAAAAATTTTGATGATCCTACAGCTATAGAGTTGGACTGTTTGACGATTAATGAAAAAGGTTTTGGAAAACGAAATGCCTTTAAACTTAATCGTATTCCGCTTCTTTTCGACAGAGATGAAGTTATACCTATATTTGAATTCCTTGCACGCTTTACAAAAAGAGCTGCTGAAAGCACGACATCACCTGTGCAAAAGGAATTTATAAATAAAGTAAATTCAGCAATAACAGAAGCTGCTGCAAAATATTTTGAAATTCCGCTGAAGAGTTTATTTCGAGATAATCATAAAAGATTTTAGGTTTCTGCCGCCGCCATCGCTGTTTGAAGTTACTTCAATTTTATCAAGGTAATTCATTGATGTTGAACTTCCGCCATCAAAAGCCATAGCTCTATCAAATCCCATTTTTTTACATAATGACTGAACTTCATACATATCCATCGGGTTTTTATCGGTTATTATGAGAATATGCGCAACTCCGTCTTTTAGACCGATAACAGTTCTTGCTGTTTTATGTAAAACTGACGCTGATTCACGAATAACTTCGCCGTCTTTTTTTACTATAAAAAATTCTTCTTCCAATCTCAATGTTGGTAATATTAAAGGTCCGCCCTGCGCGGATGTTAACAGCTCGCAGCCAAACTCGATATCTGCTTTATGAGGTGTTATTTCGTAATGAAGCTTGTTTCCGCATCTGACGACACGAAATTCAGTACGGTTCATTATCATATCCAGACTTTTTCTTGAATATTTTCCGCCCATCCAGAGGTTTTCATTAAACAGCGGGTCAGCAGATATTTGTCCGTCAGTTACTATGTAGGAAATTGTTTTTTCGTTTTCCGGATCAAAAAAGCCCGCGTTTATTGTCAATTTAGCGTTACCTTTCTGGTGCGCTTCTTTGTTTGTTATCAAATGCTCGCTTGTTACAAATTTAATTTTCTTTTTAATCTTTTCACCGTTCAGTGTGATATGATAAATCCCGTCATTATATTCTATATCGACAGGTTTTGACATTACAGATGTATTGATGGTTAATAGTGTGCATAGAAGCAGAATAATTTTTTTCATTACAAATCCTTAGTTTTATAGAAGCCGATAATAGCCGCTAAAAATGCCAGTGGCGGGAATATTGCAGTTATCAGCGGATGTAATACACCTTTTTCTGCCAGCAGGTCAAAGAAAGGCAGAGTTATATAATATAAGAAAATACAGCCTATAGCTATTGTAAAACCTATTAAACGTTGTTCGCGTGGCTTTGAAAATCCGAGAAGCGCTCCCATTATCGCAAGCAATATGCATACAAACGGGTGGAAAAATCTTTGCAGATATTTATTCAGCATATATCTGTATTCTTCGGTTAAGCCTTCTTTTTTAAGCAGTTTTATATAATTGTGTAAATCATGGTTCGTAATGTCCCGTTCTTTTTTGACGGAATATGTCATTAATGTATAGGCATTTTGTGCGGATTCTCCGTTTAAGACCGACATAGCCGGAATTTGATCAATCGCTTCAAATATACCGTCGTTATTAATTTTATAGCGTGTGACATTATAAAGTGCCCAATGGTCAGGATAAGTTCTTCCGGTTTTTGCATGATATATGTTTGAAAGCTGATGGACATCTGTATACCGTTGTTTTGAAAAATCCAGAACTATGATGTTTACCATTTTATCAAGACTGAATTTTGAAACAATTACAGCATTCACCGGCACATTGTTGATGTCTTTTTGTGTATAAATATATTGTGTAGTTGTGTATTCACCTTTTATATCTTTAAGTTTTTGCGCAGAAAGCGGAATCAGCTTATCATAGGTTACAAAGCACATCCAGGTTACGATTAGGCTTAAGACAATAACAGGAGCAATAATTCTTTTGAAAGACAATCCGACGGCTCTGAATATGGTAAGTTCCGAGTCTTTACTCAATTTATCGAACGTGAATAAAGAACCGAGAAGCAACCCTACAGGAAAAGCTTTTCCGAGAATTTTGGGCAATTCGAAAAATAATACAAGTACGGCTGTTTTAATGCCATACTCACCGGCAAGAGTCTTTTTTATTGTATTCAAAAGCATTTCCGGCGCAATCCATACAACGGTAAAAAGTAAGATTGCAACGAATGTTGTAACCATTACCTGCGTAAAAATATATTTATCATATATAGTTATTCTAGGTAAAAATTTCATTAGAGTTGGAAATCCTTTCCTAAATAAAATTCCTTAGCAACAGGATCAACTGCAACATCTTTACTTCTA
The DNA here is from genome assembly GCA_944323595.1 of Candidatus Gastranaerophilales bacterium. Lineage (GTDB taxonomy): Bacteria > Cyanobacteriota > Vampirovibrionia > Gastranaerophilales > Gastranaerophilaceae > CALUVN01. Next base: position 13,053 of record CALUTF010000005.1, read on the forward strand.
CCCTGTATTTTAATTTTCCCGTCAAAGATTACGTATGCTCTGTCAGTAATAGAAAGTGTCGCTTTCGGGTTGTGGTCTGTAATCAGCACACCCAGCCCTTTATCTTCTGAGATTTTTCTGATATTGTCTTTAATATCACCGATTGCAATAGGGTCAATACCGGCAAACGGTTCATCAAGCAGCATAAAATCAGGACTTGCTGCAAGAGCTCTTGCAATTTCAACACGTCGTCTTTCTCCGCCTGATAGTGACACTGCGGCATAGTGACGAAGTCTTTTTATACCGAATTCTTCCAAAAGTTCTTCCAGTTTGTATTTTTTTTCTCTGTAAGTTAGTTTATCATTCATTTGGAGAACGAGTTTAATATTATCTTCAACGCTTAATTTTCTGAAGATAGATGCTTCCTGAGGAAGATAACCCAATCCTGCTTTTGCCCTGATATTCATTGGCCAGCTTGTTATATCCTGTCCATCAAGCAAAATATGACCTTTGTTTGGTTTTATAAGTCCGACTACCATGTAAAATGTAGTGGTCTTTCCTGCTCCGTTAGGACCCAGCAGGCAAACTACTTCTCCTTTGTTCATTTCAAAAGAGATATCATTTACTACACTTCTGTCCCCGTATATTTTCACTAAATTTTTTGCTTCTATCTTCATATATGCCCCTTTTAGTATAATTAATATTCTAATTTAAACAGGGTGAAAATGCAATCATAGTCAGTATTTCAAAAATATATTGTTAAGATATGTAAAATATATTTGAAATATATACAAAAATTCTAAATAATGAGTTATAATATATATATAACCATTTTTCTTTTTCTTTATTTTCTCCTACACACTAACCTTTTACCAAAACAGCCGTAAAAACGGCTTTTCATTAAAACAATTGACAATTTCATAAAAAAGACTTTCTCATCCGCAAGGGTGATAAAGAACAAGCAGGATCCTCTGTATATCTTATAATGTATATTAAAAACCGAAAATCTTACCTGCTTGTTTTTTATTTTTAGTACATCCCGATTAATTCTCTGACAGTTAAGAGAGTTTTTCGGGCTTGTATGCGTGCTTTTTCAGAACCTTCCAGGATAATTCTTCTGACCTCTTCAGGGTGGGCTTCATAGTATCTGCGTTTTTCCCTGATTGGTTTTAATTTTTCATTAATAAGCGCACCAAGCTGGCGTTTACAATCAGCGCAGCCGCGTAGACCTTTTTCACATTCCGTTTTAACCTGAGATATTTGTTCTTCAGAGCCGAATATTTTCCAGTATTTGAAAGCAACTTCGCACTCGTCCGGATGTCCCGGATCATCTTTTCTCATTCTGCTTCTGTCTGTAATTGCACTCATGACTTTTTTTGCGGTTACTTCTTCTGAATCGGAGATTTTTATATCATTTTGGAAAGATTTACCCATTTTATTTCCGTCCAGACCGCATATAAGAGCACAGTCATTAAGGAGCGGCACAGGTTCTTTAAAGAAGTCTGTTTTGTAAATATTATTGAAACGTCTTGCGATATCGCGGGTAATTTCAATATGTGCAATTTGATCGCTTCCGACAGGAACAGCGTCTGCATTAAACATCATTATATCCGCACTCATAAGTACCGGATAACCCATTAATCCAAATCCTATTTGTGAATTAAGCCCCTCTTTTGTTCGTAGAATTTTTGCCATATCTTTTAAGGTCGGGTCACGTTCTACCCAGTTTTGCGGGGTAATCATGCCAAGATATATATTTAATTCTGCAATTTCCGGAACAAGTGATTGGACGTAAATAGTCGCTTTATCCGGATCTATACCGGATGCAAGCCAGTCTATGACAACATCAGTAACATCTTGTTTCATTGTTTCTGTTTTATCGTACTTTGTTGTGAGAGCGTGCCAGTCAGCCACAAAGAAGAAACTTTCATATTTTTCCTGTAGCTGCACCAAATTTTGGATAACACCGAGGTAGTGTCCGAGGTGGAGTTTACCTGTTGATCTCATACCTGTTACGATTCTTTGTGTCATAACCTTTTCCCGTCCTTTCATTTACATTGAAATTATAACTGAAAAATCTATTGGTGTAAATCAATATTCCCTCTGCAGGCTATAAAATTTTGTAATTTTTATGCTAAGCTAAACTTATGAAGAGAATAATATTCGGGTTAATAATTTTATTCTTACTTATTTGGGGCTTAAAATCCTGTTTGCATGCAGATATTCCCGAAACTGAACAGCCGCCTGTTTCTGTTATTGATGAAACTCATCAGATTATTCCGCCGCCTCCGCAAAAAAATGTTACGATTGACGGGGTGGATTATTTACAGTCACAGGCACCTGTCGGAAAATTCGGCGGTACTTTTATAGCTTCAACCATAGGTGAGGGACCTAAGACATTCAATCCGTTTAATTCAAGAGATAACATTTCATCTCTTATGTCAGATATTATGTATGACGGACTTTTGACAACAAATCCTTATACAGGGGAAGTTATACCAAAGCTTGCAAAATCTTTTGAAGTTAACGGGTCGGAATATATTATTGAACTTCGCCGCGGGCTTAAATGGTCTGACGGCAAGCCTATTACTGCTGATGATGTTGTATTTACCTGGAGGGATATTGTTTTTGCGGGTGTAGGTAATACTTCTGTAAGAGATTCTATCGTGATTGACGGTGAACTGCCTACAGTTGCGAAGATTGATGACTATACGGTAAAATTTACGACACCGAAACCTTTTGCTCCGTTTTTGAGAATGCTTTCAAATCCGATTGCACCTAAACATGTTTTTGAAGCCGCAGTGAAAAAAGGAAATGCTTATTTCGATACATTTTTATCTACAAACGCAGATCCGAAAACTTTTGTCACAAGCGGGGCTTTTAGAATTCAGGAATATATTCCGGCGCAAAGAGTTACGTTTGTGCGTAATCCTGATTACTATGTTATAAATACAAAAGATGAAAAATTGCCTTATCTTGATAAATTAGTCTATTTGATTGTAGGTGATTTGAATAATGAGGTTTTGAAGTTTGAAGCAAAGGAGCTTGATATAATCGGTTTGCAGGGCGCAAATGTTGCCAGATTTAAAACTCTTGAACCGCATTCTGATTTTACTGTTTATAATCTCGGTCCGAATACAGGCACAATGTATTTGACAATGAATTTGAACAACCGTAAGAATGAGGACGGAAAATTTTATGTTGAACCTAAAAAACAAATCTGGTTCAGAAATAGAAATTTCAGGCGTGCTGTTGATTACGCCATAGACCGTGATAATATGGTATTTAATATTGCCAACGGACTTGGAGAGCCCCTGTTCACGGCAGAAAGTCTTAATTCAATATTCTTAAATAAAAATCTTAAACCATACCATAAAGATTTGGCTAAATCACGGGAGTTGTTAAAACAAGAGGGTTTTTATTGGGATAAAAAAGACCGTTTGTTTGATAAATACAATAACAGAGTGGAATTTGACCTCTATACAAATGCCGGTAACACGGAACGTGAGGCTATCGGGGTTATGGTAAAACAGGATTTGGAAGATTTAGGCATGAAAGTTAATTTCAAACCTGTTGAGTTTAATTCTCTTGTTAATAAATTAGCAAATACACTGGATTGGGATATGGTGATAATGGGATTGACGGGTTCTCCTCTGGAGCCTAACAGCGGTAAGAATGTATGGCATTCCCGCGGCACTCTCCACATGTTTAACCAGCGTCTTGAAAAAGACAAAAAAGATGACAGGTTTGATTGGGAAAAACGTCTTGATGAAATTTATGACAAAGGAGCCCTCGCAATAGATTTCAACGAACGAAAAAAATATTACGACGAATATCAGCAGATTGCCTATGATGAAAAACCGTTTATTTATATTTATTCTCCAATTGTGATTACAGCGATAAGAGATAAATTCAAAAATGTTTTTCCGACAACGCTCGGCGGGGCAACTCATAATATCGAAGAAATTTATATTGATAAGGAGGGCAGAAAATAATGCAGATACTCCTTTACATACTCAAAAGAATTCTACAGACAATACCGCTTTTGATAATAGTATCAATAGTAAGTTTCTTTATAATCCGCCTGTCGCCTGTAGATCCGCTTGCTGAACTCAGATTAAATCCGTCAGTATCAAAAGAAACATTACAGCGTGAAACAGAACGTTTAGGACTGGATAAACCTATTATTGTCCAATATGGCAAATGGGCAAAGTCTTTTATAAAAGGTGATTTAGGTGTAACTTCAAGCGGCGAACTTGTTAGTGCGAAGCTAAAGGAGCGTATTCCAAATACACTTCTGCTTACAGTAATTGTCATATTTTTGACATGGGTAGTCGGAGTTCCTCTCGGGGTTGCTGCTGCGTTAAACTGGAAGACTCCGTTTGACAGGATGATGACAATTTTGACCAGTATAGGGATGGCTATCCCGTCATTTTTCTTTGCTGTTTTGCTTTTGATTTTTGCGGTTAAAACAGGATGGTTTCCTGTCGGCGGTTTGACATGTACTAATTTTAATGAATTGAGTTTTGGCGGAAAAGTGCTGGATCTTGCACATCACCTCTTTTTGCCGGTACTTGTTCTGTTTACAATTTCTCTTGCCGGTCTTCAGCGCCAGATGAGAGCGAATTTGCTTGATGTTCTGGATAGCGATTATGTGAAATTTGCCAGAGCCAAGGGACTAAGTGAATTTAAAGTAATTTATAAGCACGCTTTACGTAATGCAATAAATCCAATGATTACACTGTTGGGTTTTGAATTTGCAGGGCTTTTAAGCGGGGCTGCATTGACTGAATATGTGTTTCAATATCCGGGGCTGGGACGGTTAATCCTTGAAGCGGTGTTGAAATCCGATATAAATCTTGTAATGGCATCGTTGATGATGGGTGCTATTATGCTTGTTTTAGGTAATTTGATTGCTGATATTCTGTTGATTATCACCGATCCGAGAATCAGGGACAAATAATTATGTGGAAAGATGTTTTAAAACAACTTATAAAAGATAAATTTGCTTTCGCCGCGTTAATTTTGCTCGGAATAATTTATTTCATGCTTTTGTTTGCTGATTTTATAGCACCATATTCAAAAGATTTTTCAGACCGCTCCATGGCTTATGTGCCGCCCTCAAAAATATTTGTAATTGATGAGACCGGAAAATTGTCTGTCCCTTACACTTATAACTACAAAAGGGAATTCGACCCTGTTAATTTACGGATAAAATACACATTTGACAGAAGCCAAAAACATTATATAAAATTTTTCGGCAAGGGGGAACCTTATAAATTATGGGGCATTATCCCTATGCAGCGCCACCTTGTTACAACTGACGCGGCTGGACGATTGTTTCTTTTAGGTACTGATATTAACGGGCGTGATGTTTTTTCGAGATTGCTTTTCGGCGGTAGAATTTCTATGACAATAGGATTTCTTGCTTTATTCGTATTATTCCCTATAGGGCTCTTATACGGCGGTATTGCCGGTTATTTCGGCGGTAAAACGGATATGCTTATGATGCGTTTTGCGGAAGCTATTATGTGTATTCCGAGCTTTTATCTTCTTATTATTCTGGCATCAATTCTGCCGTCCGGCATGACCAGTATCCAGAGATTTATGCTTATTGTAATCATTCTTGCACTTATTGGCTGGGCAGGTTTTGCACGTGTTGTAAGAGGTATGGTGCTTTCTGTTAAAAATCAGGAATATGTTCAGTCTGCACGCTCGATAGGAGCTTCCAGACTCGGTATTATCGTAAAACATATTCTGCCGCAGACAACAAGTTATGTAATTGTTGCGATGACCTTGTCTGTCCCTGGATATATTCTCTCAGAATCAGGCTTGAGCTTTCTGGGGCTTGGAATACAACAGCCGGATGCAAGCTGGGGAAATATGCTTAAAGAAGCTCAGGAATATACAAATATTCTCTACAGACCGTGGCTTTTGACTCCGGGATTTTTAATTTTTGTTGCGGTGCTGTCTTTTAACCTGATTGGTGATACAATTAGAGACGTGTTAGACCCGAAAAGTAAGGTAAGGTAATGGAAGTTTTAACGGATTTTTTTAACTGGAACGTAATTTTGAGGATAATTTCGGCAGTAGTTTTAGGTTTTGCTGTCGGACTGGAAAGAGAAATGACAAATAAATATGCCGGTTTGCGGACAAATATTCTGGTCTGTCTGGGTGCCTGTGTATTCACCTTAATTTCGATTTACGGTTTTCCTATGGTATCTGTAACCGGTGACGAATACGGAACACGCGATACAGCGCGTGTCGCGGCTCAGGTTGTTACGGGTATAGGTTTCATAGGCGGTGGAACTGTATTAAGGCATGGAGCCACTGTTTTCGGCTTAACAACAGCCGCTACACTATGGATGTCTGCAAGTATCGGTATGGCTTGCGGGGCAGGTTTGTACGGAATTGCTGTTATGTCAACGGTTATCGCTATTTTAATCCTTGTGTCCGTAAGATTTTTTGAAAAAAATATCCTTGTATCAAGCACAAAAAATCTTAAACGTCTTAAAGTTAACATTGCATGCATGAACGACAAATCAAATGAAATTTATGATTATATGGTAGAGCATTATCCACAGCTCAGAGAGATTTCTAAAAAGCTCAGCAAGAGTGATGAAAATATTTCCAAAATCTCTGCAATTATTGACGTAAATGCAAGAAAACCAATTCAGGATATGTATAAAAAGCTCCAAAAATTAGACGGGATTGATTCTATTTCTATTCAGGAATCTGTTGAATAAGTCCTGTCGTTAATGCAAGTTTCAATATCTTCCTTCCCGCTTTTGGCAAGGAAGATATTTTTTTTCATATTTAATATTGCACCTGCGCCTGTTCCCTGTGAGTCCGTAATAAGCATAAAAAAAACCACTCATTTCTGAGTGGGTCGTTTTCTGCATCCTAATGGTCTCTTTTAGTGTTTATTATTTAGGAGTTTATATGTTTTTGGGGTTAATGAATCTATTTATATTTAGTGTTTCGACTACACTTAAATCTTATGTAATTATTATGACACGAACATTTTTTAAAGTCAATATTATGGTTTTATATATTTTCAGATATCCCTAAAATCCAGTAATAGTGTAGAATTTACACTTTACAAAACTTAATATTATGTTATTTTTCATGAAATCAGGGCATAAATAGTCATGACAGGGATAGGTTCTTATTGTAAACAAATGTAAATAAAAACTTTTACAAAAAGGCAATTATTTAAAGTTTATATACTTTATATATATGTCAGGAAAATCAATAAGGAATATCGAGGAATATATTATGTCAGGATATGGCGAACAAACAGAAAAAATAGGCGGCGTTTCAAGGGTAAACTTTTCAGTAGATCCTTATGACAGAATCAGGGCTTATGCGAGCAATGCAGGTTCTGCATACAGACCGAGTGCCGATGAGATTGCAATGACAAAACAGGTTGCAATGAACGATGGCTATATGGCAAGACGGAATATATTCGCATTTGGGACCGAGGGATTGAACATGCTAGGTTTTAACGGTACAAATTTATGTCAAAACCAGTATAATGAATTCGGTGAACTTCATCAAAGAACTTTTTCAATCGTAGCATAAGGAGCAAGAAGTATAAATGGGCGTTGTACAGGCAATAGAAAATAAATTAGGATTGGGCGTCGGTGACGCTTACAATATTCCGCCTGAAATTCTTGACAGATACAACAGTACTCTGGCAGGAACTAACAACCCGTTTTTTGATATGACAAAACCGCAGCAAACAGGTTATACAACAGGTCCTACAATTTTTACACAGAACTTGCAGGGTATGACTCCAACTATTCTGCCCGAGGGTGTCGGCGGTAAATTAAATATTACAGGTTAAAAAAAGCGAAAAAGAAATTATCTTTTCCGCTTTTTTATTATAAGTATATTTTTATTTCCTATACAGCTGCAGCTGATTTAGATTTTTCAATACAATCAATCAATGTTTCAGCGACTGTAACCTGTTCTTCCTCTGTTAATTCAGGGAACATAGGAAGTGAGATTACCATTTCTGTATCTTTTTCAGTATGAGGCAGAGAGCCTTTGCCTACACCAAGATAAGCATGAACTTTTTGGAGGTGAAGCGGGATTGGATAATACAACATAGCGCCTATACCTCTTTCTTGAAGCATTTTGTGTACTTCATCTCTGTTAGGAATTTTTACTGTGTACTGGTGGTATACGCAGTAAGTATTTGGAAGTTCAACCGGTGTTTGAATATCAGCACAGCTTTCAAATAATTCGTTATATTTTTCTGCTCGGGCTCTTCTTGCAGCATTCCATTCGTCAACATGTTTAAGTTTTACTCTTAAAATAGCTGCCTGAACTTCATCAAGACGGCTGTTTACCCCGATTTCATCATGGTGATAACGGATTGCACCGCCGTGGTTACGGAGTGCAACTACTCTGTCTCTCAGGGCTTCTGAATTAGTCATAATCAAGCCGCCGTCGCCCATTCCTCCAAGGTTTTTAGTAGGATAGAAGCTTAAGCATCCGAAATCTCCGAAAGTACCTACCATTTTGCCTTTGTATTTTGCCCCGATAGCCTGACAGCAATCTTCAATTACATGTAAATTGTGACGTTTTGCAACATCCATAATTACATCCATATCGCAAGGCTGTCCGTATAAGTGTACCGGAATAATAGCTTTTGTTCTCGGAGTTATTGCGGCTTCAATTTTAGAAGCGTCAATATTAAATGTGTCAGGGTCTATGTCAACGAAAACAGGTTTTGCGCCTACAATACCGATAGCTTCGGTAGTTGCAACAAAAGTAAATGCAACTGTGATAACTTCGTCGCCGGCTCCGATATCAAGAGCTCTTAGTGCAAGGTGAAGTGCGTCTGTACCTGAGTTTAAACCTACAGTATAATTACAGCCGATAAAATCTGCCATTTCCTGTTCAAAAGCTTTTGTATTAGGTCCGAGGATATAAGAACCTGAACGAAGAACTTCGCAGACTGCTTTTTCTACTTCAGCACCAATTTGTGCGTATTGACGTTTTGAATCTAAAATTGGAATCATGTTTAACTCTCCTTTTCTTTCCTAATACCAGTTTACCACAGGTTTTGAGTGTCTTTACATAAACTTTATATCGGAAAGTTAAACAGCATCGTGTCTAACGACAAATAATTATCAATTTATTCTGACTGGATAGACAGATTCATAAATTCAATGTCATCGTAATCAATGTAGGCTGTCTGCATCATATTACGCCCGCTTTTTATCGTAATTTCGTTCACCTGCTCGCTTCTGATAAGTGCATTTGGCAGTTTGACTTTCTGTCCGTCACCGTTCAGATGCAGCTCTGCAATTTTTTGTCCGTTAAAATAAATCTCCGGCGGACTTGCAAAAGAATTTGTAATTCTGTTCTGTCCCATAGAACGCGCCATCGCCGTATCAATTCCAATTACAGAACCTATAATAAGATAATTTGTTGCTGTTTTGGTGGATGCTGTCATATAAAATGTTTTTGTGTAAAAAGGTCCGCAGGCAGGGATTTTAAATTCTCCGGCATTTGCAGAAGCTGTTGAATAGTTATCATCCCCGAGGTGAACCATATTGGAATCAATTACAATATCTGTTGCATTACTTTTTTGAATACCGAGAATAATAGGGTGCTTTGCAAGATTTTCGTCAATAGTTACGGAAAACGGTCTGTAGCCGTCTTTTTCCACTGACATAATAGTGTCACCGTTGATTTGAGTATCTAAATCAAAATGTCCGTCTGAATCGGTATAAGTTTTATAATTATTTTTCGGGATTGTAATTTTCGCATTTTCAATAGGTGCGTTATCGGCTGCGTCAAGAACCTGATTTGATGAATTTATACCATTTTTAGTTACACCGCCCGACATCATTGCAGATTCTGCTGTCGTGTTGATTAACATTAAAAATGTGATTAATAATCCTGAAATTACTTTTTTCATTAAAGACCTCATAAAAAACTCTTCTTTGAATATGATACCTGACATTTCACCCGAAATAATCAATTATATGTATAGTTTTAAGGATATTAGAAAAAAAGTAAAGATAATATTTGAAATTTGAAATGTTTCTGATAATATATGTATATGGCACAAGACATGCCGATGTGATGAAATTGGTAGACGTGCTAGACTCAAAATCTTGTGGGGTTCACGCCCCGTGCCGGTTCGACTCCGGCCATCGGCATTTTTAAAACTCTCTACGGAGAGTTTTTTTGTTACGGAGTCGAACCTCCGGTTCTTACCTCTCATAAAATATGACATTTAGTCATATTTTATTCGGCAGAGTGGCCATCGGCATTTTTAAAACTCTCTACGGAGAGTTTTTTTGTTACGGAGTCGAACCTCCGGTTCTTGCCTCTCATAAAAACTAAAAAAGATTAAACTTCTGTTTTATATAAGTGACTTAACAAGTTATGAAAAATGAAAGGACACTTATGAATACAGTAGAACCAATTAGAGACAAAAAAATTCTTGCTGCCGTTGAAAATTTCTTAAATAATAAAAATGAACGGGATTTATTAATTTTTACACTTGGAACGAATTGCGGTTTAAGAATATCAGACATTCTGGCGCTTAACGTTAAAGATGTAAAAAATAAATCTTATATAGAAATCATTGAAAAAAAGACAGGTAAGAGAAAACGTTTTCCGATAAATCTTAAATTAAAGCCAATGATAGCATCTTTTACAGAAGACAGGGATGATGACGAACCGTTGTTTTTATCTTATTTATATAACAGAATGGAGCGAACGCAGTGTTACAGAATAATAAACCGTGCCTGCAGGGCTGCAGGTATTGAACATAAAGTCGGCACACATACATTGAGAAAGACATTCGGTTATCATCATTATCAAAAGTTTAAGGATGTGGTAATGCTGCAAAAAATTTTAAACCACTCAAGCCCCCAGATAACTTTACGATACATAGGAATTGATCAGGATTGTATAGACGAAAGCTACAAAAATTTTATCCTTTAATTTAAACAAAAAGCTCAACATAATATACATTGTGTTGAGCTTTTTGCTGTAATCCTTATGGTAACAATATTAACACAAAAATAATAAAACAATAGTTTTTACATAATACGTAAAATTTTTGTTACATATTGACAGTGAAAACTGCCTGTATTCCTCTAGTTTCAACATTTCTCAACACAATGTATATTGTGTTGAGAGTTTAGAAAGAGAAGAAACTATGTCACAAATGACAACGAAGATAGATTTACAAAGTGTCCCGATACTGTCACCTGTATGGGATGATAATTATACCGCAATAGCAATGAGCAGCAGTAATGAGTATGTGCCGTATTTGTCTGTATGTCTTCAATCATTAAAGGAAAATTGTTGTAATAATAACTACGATATTATAGTCTTTGAAAGAGATATTACTGATAAAAATAAATTAATATTGAAAAGTCAAATTGAAAATGATAACTTTTCTTTACGTTTTGTAAATCCAGAACCATTAATCAAAAATTATGATTTAAAATTTCCGTCACACTATAATTTAGAATGTTACTTTCGTTTAGTCGCACCATTAATATTAAAAAAATATAAAAAAATAATTTTTACTGATGTAGATTTAATTTTTCAAAAAGATATTTCAGATTTATATTCTATACCGCTTAATAAAGCTCTTGGTGCTTGTCAGGATTTAGTATTTTGTGCATTTTGCGATACTACAAATTTGCGAAAGTATGAATATGCAAAAGAAGAATTAGAGTTGAATGATCCGTATAAATATTTTAATACCGGTGTATTGTTATTGAATGTAGATGAATTTAATTTAAAAAATATACCTGCAATTTTATTAGAAATGGCTAATGAAAAAATGTATCAGATATTAGAACAGGATGTTTTCAATAAATATTTTAAAGAAGATATTGCATATCTGCCTGATTCTTGGAATGCCCCTACTATGAATCCAAGATATGAAAATTTTATGAAAAATTTGCAACCTAGATTTGTGGAAAGATATAAAAAAGCTTTAGAAAATCCGTTTATAATACACTGGGCGGGTTATGCAAAACCTTGGAAAGATGCTGATACCGATATGGCATATTTATGGTGGCAATATGCAAGAAGAACGCCATATTACGAAGTAATTTTACAAAGAATGTTTGCAAATATAAAAAATAAATCAGCGTTGAGTAAAGAAGATCTTGCCTGTGTAACCTCATATAGAAAAAATATATTTGCATATTGGCGATATAAATTGTTATCAAAGATAACCTTTGGCAAGAGAAAAGAACACTATACAACTAAAAGATATTTGTGGAAAGAGAAGATTAAAAAGGCAGAAAAAATACGCGGAGGAGTATAATGTCAGACGATATCAAAGTATCAGTATTAACACCAATATACAATCATAAAATAGAATATGTTCGTCAGTGTCTGGAGAGTTTGCGTGCACAAACCATGCAAGATATAGAATTTATATTAATAGATGATGGCTCTGCTCAGGATTCAAAAGACTTAATGTCTGAATATGAACAGGCAGATTGGCGTTTTAGAGTGATTCATTTTGAAAAAAATGGCGGTTATGCAAGAGCAATGAATGCAGGTTTAAATGCAGCCAGAGGAGAATATATTGGTATTGTTGAATCTGATGATTGGGTTGAACCTGAGATGTTTGCAGAATTGTATGAAATGGCATTCAAAAATAGTGCAGATTTAGTAAAAAGCCAATACTATGAGCAAAATGAGGATAACCAAAAATTAATTTCAAGATTCCCGTCAGATAAGATGAATAAAATTATAAAAAATACGGAAGTACCTAATTTTTTACTGGCACATGCTGCACCTTGGACAATACTATATAGAAAAGCATTTTTAGATAAATACTGTATTAGAATATGTGAAAGAAGAGGCAATACCGCTAATGACATAGGTTTAGTTATTAAAGCTTTTATTGCTGCTAACAAAATTTTTATTACAGATAAGGCTTATTATCATTATAATGTAGCCAATACCAATTCGAGTATGAAAATTAAAAATGCAGATTATATCCTTAATGGTCTTTATGCAGAATATGAAAATATAGCAGCTTGGTTCAAGAAAAATATTAATCTTTGTTTGGATGAACTATTTGCATTAGTTGATAAAAGAAAATTTTTTAATTTTGTATGTATTTTAAAAAATAAAAATATTATTTGTTCAAGAAATAATTTAAAATTAATATCCCGAGAATTATCTAAAATAAAATATTTAAAATATTTTACAGATGAAGACAAAGTGCTTCTGGCAAAATTAAAGAAAAATTCCGGTAAATATTACAGGCAAGTACATAAAGAAAATAGTTTTATTGAAAATATATTTTCAATAAAGAATAACGATAGAAAAACGCATAAAAAAATAACAATTTTAGGAATAAAGTTCAGCGTAAAGCGAAATCAAAAAGAAAATGTTAAACAAAAAGAAAATTTTGAAGAAAGATTACGCTCAGTTCTACGCGAAGAAGTGTCAAATGTTGTAGCAAGAGAAGTTTCACTGGCACTCAGTGTACAAAAATTACACATGCAAACATTTCCACCGTTCAAGAATATCCATAACAATCAGAGTGTTGCGATTATTGGCTGCGGGCCATCTATAAAATATTATAACGGGCAACTTAATACTGTAAATATTGCTCTTAATAAAGCTATATTTCTTGATAATATAAATTTTGATTATCTTTTTACCTGGGATTATCTCGGATTTCAGGAAAAGGCACCTGATTTTTTTGACAGAGTGAAAAAATATAATTGTAAAAAATTTTACGGGAAATTTTTAGCAGATAATCTTTCAAGTATTCCGGAATTTTCGGATGATGAAGAAAATAATATTTATCATTTTTATTCATCTGCAAGACACAAGCTGCCAGCGTATTCTTATGGAGAAATAATACACTATGATATAGAAACTCATCCGCTGGCAGATTTTATGTCTATATCATTCGGCGCATTGCATTTTGCGTTGTATACACGTCCGGAGAAAATTTATTTAATAGGGCTTGATACACAGAATTGCGGACATTATGCGGGGGATAATAATACATATAACATTAATAAAATGATGCTTGGATACAGAAAGTTTAAAACTCATATTGAAACGCACTATCCTGATGTAGAAATTATCTCTGTAAATCCGGTAGGATTAAAAGGATTGTTCAAAGATGTATATACAAAAGAATATGTTGAAGCTCATCCTGAATTATTTGATAGTTTAGAAGATATAGAAATCTTAGATAATTCCCTTGAAAAAGAATTTTGTAGGTTATAGTATTAATATGAATTCCTTATATCAAGCTTTGCTTTAGAATAATTCATATAACGTGCATATTTATATGTGTTACTTATATTTGATAACTTCATCCAAATCAACATCAGGGGCGTTCATTATTTCTTTATAATTGAATTTTGTTGATAATTTTTGTAAGGCTTTTTCTATGTTCGGGTTTTCTAATATCATTGAGGTTGCAGTGTATTCATCCTCATATTCAAATCCAAACCTGTAGTAGAAAAATTCAGAATCAAATGCAGGTGTCAATGTGATTTTATTCTTATCTCTGTTTTGACGCAGCAGATGATTAATTAACATACTGCCGCCGTTTTTGATTTTTTCGCATAATGGATTTTTCCATGTCGCAAGGTATGCAAGATGCAAGTCTTTATCGGAATTTGTATTCATTACTGACATAAAACCAAAAGGCTGGTTACCCTTTACCGCCAGTACTGCATTGTCTGCATATCCGATGGAATTAAATGCACTGTATATAAATTGAAAAATCGTCGGCTTTTGGGTGTTCATCCGTTCTTTCGGCGCTCTTGCCAGCTTTTCGGCAAGTTTGTTACAGAAAGCTTCGTCCTTGTTTTTGTCAATAGAATAGATAAAAACATCCCCTGATAAATTATCAAGCTGTTTTATCTGCGCAATTTTAAATCCGCTAAAGTGTGGAATGGGGTAATTATTCTGTTTTATTCTATGTACTTTCACGATTTAATTATAACACATCTTTTTTGTAAATTTTTTATAATTTTTTATCTTTGAAATGACAAAAAAATTTTTTCATAGTACTATATATTAACGTGCTATTTTGGCTTAGGGATATTTTTATTCTTTTACACTATATAAATTTAGACCTCTAAACTTAGGAGAATTTCAAATTGACAGAAAACACTTATCTTTTGTCCAGCAACAATATAGCAACAATTACGAATAAATCATTAGCTGCAGCAAAAAAATCAAACACAAATCAAAATATCCAGCTATACAATGACCCTTTAGAAAAATGGCCGGTTCGAGGTCTTGCTTATACAAACGAAATCGGTGCTGCTATAAGTGAAATTGCCCCTAAAACTGGAGTGCTTTTATGGATTCCGGCACTTTTATATTTTGGAGCTGATATTTATGACAAATATAAAAATGACCAAACATCGTATGACCCGAGCGCTAAAAGAGGGACTAAACAAGCGGTATTTCAGCTACTTGCAAGCGTAATCTTGCCGACTGCAGCTGTTAAGTTAGGTCAAAAAACAGCCTCCTCTGTCGCCGCTATTGCTGGTAAAAATAAATTATCACTCCAATCACAAGAAGAATTACTTAAATTTACTATTGAACACCTAAGACAAAACAGATTACGCGATTATGCAGAGAATCAGGATGAATATCTTACAAAATTTGCAGAAAAACTTTTGAACCGCATTGATGAAACAAGAAAAGAAAGCAAATTTAAAACTTCCTTAAAACTTGTTACAGATTGGCTATTTAATAGGCATCAGCCTACCGCCATTACACATTACACTTCAGATAAAATTACCGAGTTTACACAGAATAATCTTAAAAAAATATTTGAGCTCAGAAAGACTTTGCTTGAAGGTAGACAACCTGCTGAATTTTCTGATAATATGTTCAATAAATTTAGACAATTTGAACATGAGTTTGCAACATCCCCGAATTATACCGGAAATGCAAAAGAAGATGCTGCGAAGCAAGTTATTAAATTATTTCAAGAAAAACAAATTTTCAAAAATAAATTGCTTAAAACTCTCGGTGGATTTATTGCTCTAGGATTTTTAGCAAAACCAATAGATAATTTTGTCGAAAATTTTGTAATTCATAAAGTTGTTAACCCAGGACTCACAATGTTGAACTCTGAACAAATTAAAAAATTTAAAGAAAAAACTATGCTGAACAAGTCGTAACAGGAATTTTTACAACAACTTTTTTTACTTGCTGCGGCTCAATAAGTGCCATTTGCGGCTGGTGCGCTTCATGAGGATATAACATTATAAAATTGCCGTAACATAGTCTTACAGAGTTTAAAAACGTGTCAGGATGTTCGTAAAACATTATATCTTTTTCCGGATTATATTGTTCAGATACAATCAGGTCTGTTGTATCCGTATAATCCAGTCTTTCTTCACCGCTCAGCAAAATCTGGATATCTATATATTTTTTGTGGGACTCAAGTTTACCTGCAAGTTTTGTTGTATAACAGTCTATATTTGCATAAACACCTGTTGTAATTTCATAATGTCCCGGATAGGTTTCAGATGTTAATGATAATATAAAATCAGCAACTTCTGCAGGGATTTCTTTGTAGTTTTTTATATTTGATATTCTATCAAAAATCATTATGCAAGCTCCTTCATTGCACGTTCAAATTCTTCATCATTCGGGGCTTTTCCGTGCCAGCCTGCGTTGTTTTCCATAAAGCTTACTCCTTTGCCTTTTATTGTATTGGCAAGTATGGCAGTCGGAACAGGTGATTTTTTTGCTTCTTCTATGGCTGAATAAATTTGCTGAATATCGTGCCCGTTAATTTCTATTACATTCCAGTTAAATGCTTTGAGTTTTGCATCCAGCGGATCTAAAGATTTGACATTCTCTGTGCAGCCGTCAATTTGTAATCTGTTGCGGTCAATAATTGCAATAACTTTATTTAATTTACGGTGAGGCGCCTGCATTAAAGCTTCCCATACGCTTCCCTCTTGCATTTCGCCGTCACCCATAAGCACAAATACGTTTGCAGGGTCATTATCTAATCTTAAACCTATAGCCATTCCGCAGGCCATAGAAAGTCCCTGTCCGAGTGAACCTGTTGCCACTTCTACCCCGCGGCAGACTGGTGACGGGTGCCCCTGAAGTTTTGAGCCGAACTTACGGAATGTCATTAACTCTTCTTTCTGTATAAAGCCCTTTTGGGACAATACGGAATATAGAATTGCCGATGCGTGCCCTTTGGATAAAATAAATCTGTCTCTTTTGTCAAAATTTTCGGATTTATCCCATTCTGTCGGAACATTCATGCATTTATGGTATAGAACTGTCAGGAGTTCTGTTGCAGATAGTGCTCCTCCGATATGTCCTGATTTTGCGTTGTGAACCATTTTTATGACGTTTTTGCGATTTTCTTTGCAGAGGGTTTCCAGTTCTTTTATATCTTTTTCACTCAGCATCTTATGCTCCTAACTTTTCTTTCAATACTGACAACATAAATAAAGGCAGGGTCGGAAAAATTCTTTTAAATCGTTTCGGTTCTTTAATTGTTCTGTATAACCATTCCAGACCCGCTTTCCTGTAAAATTCCGGTGCACGCTCTACTACTCCAGACCATACATCAAAGCTTCCTCCCAGACCAATCATCAAGGCTTTCGGCAGAAGCGTTTTGGCTTTTGAAATAAATTCTTCCTGCTTAGGTGACCCGAGCGCAACAAGAACTAAGTCAGGCGATGCGTTTTTTAACTCGGATAACACTCGTTCATCGTCTTTGAAATATCCATCTTGCAAATACACCAGATTAAGTTCTTTTATTTCATTTCTTAGATTCTCAGATGCTTTTTGGATAATTTCAGGTTTTGCTCCAACCATTGCGATACGCTTTCCTGATTTTCCAAATTCTTCTACAAGTCTTTTGCCAAGTTCAATTCCGGCAATCCTGCGGACTTTGTGCCCGAGAATTTTTAATCCTATCTCAACACCAATTCCGTCAGGGACGACAAGTTCAGCGTTATTTATAATTTCTGCGAGGTGTTTATTTTTTTTTGCACAGGAAATCATCTCGGGGTTTATGGTAACAATCTGTCCGCCTTTTGTGCTTGCATAATTAACAGCAGTGTCAAAATCAAATGTATCTACATTAAATCCTTGAAGTTTAACCGTTTTTCTTTCCATAAGTTTATTATAGGATTAATCTGCCATTTTAGCAAGTTTGTAGAGATAATCTTCATTATTGCTGCATTGCAATCCTATAGGGATAAAATTATCTTTATAGCGTTCAATAGCATATCTGTCTGTCATTCCGGAAATATAGTCGGTAACAACTCTGTCAATTTTTTCTTCTGCACAAACAGGTTTTAAAAGCTCTTTATAATGATAGAATAATTCTTTTATAACACGTCTTGCTTTTTTTTCTTCAAGTTTGGCGGGTGAGTCGATGTAGACATTTTGAAACATCCATTCACGGAGTTTCGTGGTGTAATACCAGCCCTCGTCACTCATTGTAACATTTGGTTTCCCCATAGAATTGATTACTATTTCGTTAATCATTTTATTCAAACGTTTTGATTGTATTGAAGAAAAATATTTTATGCAGTCTTCCGGCAGGTCGCTTTCTGCAATAATGCCGGCACGGATTGAATCTTCTATATCATGGTTTATGTATGCAATCTTATCGGCAAGCTGTACTATTTGTGCTTCCGGCGTTTGCGGTTTAAATCCCCAGGTGTGGGTAAGGATACCATGAATGGTTTCGGCACAGAGGTTTAAGTCTTCTAATACTTCGACAACTCTCACACTTTGGACGTTATGATGAAATCCGCCCGGCAGCAGTTCGTTCAAAACGCCCTCTCCGCAATGTCCGAAAGGTGTATGTCCTAAGTCATGACCCAGTGCAATTGCTTCAACGAGGTCTTCATTCAAATCAAGTGCTCTTGCTATTGTACGTCCTATTTGTGACACTTCAAGTGTATGCGTAAGACGCGTTCTGAAATGGTCATCAAACGGTGAGAGAAACACCTGTGTTTTATGTTTTAGACGTCGGAATGCTTTTGAGTGTAAGATTCTGTCTCTATCCCGTTGAAATTCTGTTCTTAAGTTACATTTGGGTTCTTCTTTTTTTCTTCCTTTTGTATCAACGCTTTTTGTCGCAAATTCGCTTAACACTTTGAGTTCACGCTCTTCAAGTTTCTCTCTTACTGTATTATGATTTGTCGTATTGCTCATTGTAAATCCTCTAAAATCGCTTTTTACTGACATTATAACACGCAGGAAATGCGGTTATATACTCTCTTTAGGGGATTGTTGAGCTAAAAGATTCAGATTTTTAAGATGTTTTTGTCTGAAATTATCTGCAATCGCTCCGCCTTGAGAGAATATCAAACCTGATACGGCGCCTAATGCCAGTGATTTAAAGCCTGAAACCAATCTTGCAGTAAAATACAAAGTCGTTGCAACCGAACCGACAATCGGTAAGCCGACATTTAACAGGACGGAGGTTCTCTCGTTTTTATCGTCAGCCTTGCTAAGCCCCCAGCCGACTGCGCCCAGTGAGGTTAACACTGAAAGTGTGTCTGTAGGTGCACACCCGAGGACCAGATCTCTGTATTTATCAAAATATTCCATAGCATCCGTATCTATTGCTTTATCAAGTTTTTTTACGGATTTGTTTGCCGCAGTCTGAAGTCTTGCAAATTCATCGGCAGGAAGTATTTGCTTGTATAAATCAAGAAGTTCTTTAATTGTGCCGCCGTTTAATTCTTTACCGTCACCTGCAAGTTTTGTACGTGCGGATTTAAGAGGTTCATATAAATTATTTTTAGACTCCTGTAACAGTTCTTCTGCTATTGATGATTTATATGATTTTTTTGTTTTGAATTCTTTAAGAAAATCATCAACAAGATTTTTCATCGCCTCACGCATTTTGCCGTGACGCTCTGTTCTTTCTGTTATATTAAATGAAGTTTGCAGTGTTTCTGTAATATTTTTTCGTTTTTGAGCTATTTGCGATAATATTTCGCTTACCTGTTCATTGCGACCTTTATTTGCGGCTGCACGTTTTGAGGCGGAATCCATCATTAAAAATAATTTTTCAAATGATTCATCTGATGCGCCGTAAGCTCTGTTTACTGTTTTTAAACTTATTTTATCAAATTTTCCTGTCACTGCTTTATGCAGTTTTGCCGTATATTTATTCAAGCCCATTAATTTTAAAAACAGGACGTCTTTAATCCAGCCTATATTATTCAGACTCTGTGATTTTTCAATAAGTTTATTAACCTTTTCCATTGATTCTTCATATTTTTGGTTAAGGTTTTCACTCTTAATTTCGTTTGATACATTATGGAATTTATCGGTCAGATAATTTTTGAACTTAACCAGCTTTTGCGTTGTATTTTTAGGGAGCCCTTTCATTAACGCCAGTGTACCAAAACCTACGGTAAGAGCTGAAACTGCTATTTTCCAGCCTAAATTTTTGTGTTTTTTCTCTTTCTCATTACTTGTATAACTGTCAGCAGGATAATCAGCGGAAAGGTAATATCCCGGAACTTTTTCTGATATGGCAAAGTCCGCAAACGGATTATTATTTACACTATTAATCGGTTTAATCATAATATTACACAGTCCTGCTATATTATAATTAAAACATTTAATTAAAAAATATTGCCTTATTTATTAACTATTTTTAAGGAATGCACAAATTTCTGCGGCTGCTTCTTTTGATGAAATTTTATCAGAAAGCATTTCTTTTACTGTTCCTAAATCTTCAATTTTTTGTTCTCTGTAAGGTTTGTCATAGAGAAGTTTTTCTATTTCGTATGCAATAATATCCGGTTTAACCCGTGCCATAAGGATTTCAGGTACAATGTCTTTATCCGCAATAATATTAGGCAGGCAAACTCTGTTGATGCATCTTACCATTAAATATATCAGATAGAACAACCATGGCCCTCTGTATGCTATAATCATCGGGATTTTATACAGACAAGCTTCCAGTGCAACTGTACCTGATGCAAGAATCAGTGCGTCTGAAACACTTAATAGTGCCTGATTTTCCCCTTTTATAACTTTAAAATCAGTTGATTTAAGATATTTGTCATAAATATCATCCGGTAAATTCGGTGCGTGTGATATACAAAATTGTAATTCGGGATGTTTTTTCTGCAAAAGTTTCGCTGTTTTTATAAATACGCTCATCAAATTTTTCAATTCAAAAGGTCGAGACCCCGGAAAGATTGAAACAAGTTTTTTTGTTTTATCTAACCCGTGTTTTTCGAAAAAAGCATTTTTGTCTGCCGCAGGCGGAAGTTGCGAAACAAGAGGATGCCCGCAGTAGTGTGTTTTAATCCCGTAATTTTCGTACATTGTTTTCTCAAACGGAAAAATACATAGTACTTTATCAATATTTTTCTTAATTACATTAATCCGCCATTTACGTGATGCCCATACCTGTGGCGGAATGTAGTAATATACCGGTATACCGGCTCTTTTTAAAAATTTTGAGATATTAAGATTAAAAGCTCCGTAATCTATGCACAATACTAAATCCGGCTTGTAATCCCTAGTCAAATAATCAACAATTCGCTTGCCAAGTGTTAGGTGATCAATCAATATTCTAGGTGAAATCCCCATTGCAGACATTTTTTTCTGGTCTGAAAAAATTTTTGCGCCGGCTTTTTTTAAATTTTCACCGCCAACGCCCTCAATAACAATATCCGGATAAAGTTTTTTGAGTTCTTCAATGACTCTACCGGCATGGATATCTCCTGAATATTCTCCGGTTATTACAAATATTTTTTTCATATCTCTATACAGCCATAATTACAATGTTATTGTCATCGGCAAATTTTACAACTTTTTCCTGATCAACAATAATTGTTTCATTCGCTTCAACTGCAAGTAAACTCGCTTTATATCTCTTCATTGTTTTTAATGTTCTCAAACCTACTGCCGGAATATCAAACCTTTTATCCTGTGCAGGTTTTGAAACTTTAATAACGCTGGCATTGTTTTTGGCGAGTTTTGCGCCGCGTTTGATACAAACATCTGTGCCCTCAATTGCTTCGACTGCCATTACCATTTTGTCTTTAATAACAACTGATTGCCCTACATCAACTTTGCCCATTTCTTTTGCGAGCCAGAAGCCGTAATTTACGTCATCCATCTGCTGTGTGGTCGGTTTAATCGAACCTAAGACGCCTGCAGGTATCATAAGATTTTTGATGAAAATAGTCTGGTCTAAGACTGTTATTCCTGCTTTTTCAAATTCATCTACAATCATCATCATTACCTGATCATCATTCAGACGTAAAGCTTTTTGGATTAATTCTCTTGCTCTTGCATCAAATTTGTGCAGCTGTAATAAAACTTTTTTATGAACTTTACCTAAAAAAGTAACCTGTTTCAATTGTTCATCTTTAAATATTTTTTCAATGCGGTTAACTTCTCCGGGGTGGCATGAATATACTTTTGAACAATATTTTTTCAACTGAGAAAGGTTATCGTTTGACAATGATATGCAAACAACTTCAAACCCGTTTTCTTTTGCATATTGAGCCATTTTTACCGGCAATGTCCCGTCGCCTGCTATTAATCCCTGCTTATTTTCTAACATTAATGACACTTTTTGTAATCCTCACTTCCAAGTCAATTATATCATAAGAAAATTAAATTTTAAGTCTGTTTATTTCCTCAACCTGTTGTTCATTCAACAAAACGGCTCCGCCTAAAATTTTTGTATTTAGCACAACCTGCGCATAAGATTCTGCCAATTCAAGCTTCAAATAAGCGTCTTCTATACTGCTGCTTCCTACTATAAATCCGTGGTTTGCCATTAAAACCGCATTATAATCTTTAAAATATTTTGCAGTTTTTGTAACTAAATCTGTTGATGACGGCAAGCCATATTCTGCAAGCGGTATTTCACCGAAATAAAAAACATTTTCCGCCATTATAGGTTCATCAAGAGCTTTTCCTGATGACGCAAATGAGCTTAGATATGGTGAATGTACGTGGAGTATGTAATTTATATCAGGCCGCATTTTATAAAATTCGATATGAACAAGTTTTTCACTTGACGGTTTTTTGTCTCCCTCAAGAATATTACAGTCATAATCTATAAGTGTAAAATCATTTTCTTTTAAATATCCATTTGCAGTGCCTGAAGCTGTTATCAGAACTTTATCATTGTCATATCTTGCGGATAAATTACCGGAAACTCCAGGCGTGAAATTCTTTTCACCTGCGAGTTTTCCGTATTTTATCAGTTCCTGCTTAAGTTCCGGTATGCTTTTCATTTATAACTGCTCCTTATCCGGATCTTCCAGTTCTATTACTGTTGCATATTGTAATTGTTTTGTTTTTGGCGTCACTGTTTTTTCAAATGTAATTAACTGTTCTTCGTCTTTACTTTTTGATAAATGGTCAGGATTTTTTATTTCCATTTTATCAAATTCAATAGAAGAGCCTTTTGTATCCAAATCTACAATAATACCCAGATATGTTCGGTTTCTGATAAAGTCATAACCAAGACTTAATTTGCATTCATCCGGTCCTATAGATACAATGAAAGCATTTTCCTGAAATATATTATCATTAGGCGCATCACCTGACAGGTTTAATGAACCGGACCAGGCAACAGTTAGGTACTTATGTACGCGGAGAGCCTCACGCAGATATACGTTTGAACGACCGTATCTGTACATATCGTATCTCGGTAAAGGTGAATGGTCATCATAAGCTGAAATAAAGTATCCGATATCCTGCATCCAGTTTTTGTATTGTGAATGGATTCTCGGACCGATTCTTCCGAGAATTTGGGTATCGCCGGTGCCATATACAGCTGCGCTGCCCTGCAATGCAACCCCGAAATCAAACATCATGCGTTCTTCTTCATTACGCCAGTTGAATAATGATTGATCAATTTCTGCCATATATTTTAAACGGGTTGTACCGATTACAGGAGAATTAATATGTTCCCCGTGGCGGTTAATATCACAGTCGTGCATATAACCTGCACCGATTCTGTGGCGGAATCTCATTTGTCTGCCTTCTCCGAGAAAGTCTTTATATCTTTTTCGATCTTCATACATTAATTCCGCAACGTATTTACCCATACGGCGTCCCATAAACCAGTCATCCAGGTATGCATTCATACCATATTGCAAATGGAAATTGTCATCCAATCTCTGACGCCCTTTGATATACCAGAGATCAGGTGATGATGCGTAAGCTACGTCTGTCATATTTGTTGCACTCTTATATCTTACTATACCTCCAAAACCTAAGTCATCTTTGTAATTCAATACAGGTGCAATTTTGATTGTGGAATCAAATGGCGTTGCAAATACAAATCCCGGACCTGCGAACATCCCGAGTCTTGGAATGGACCCTATTTCAGGGTAATTTGCTTCAAAGTAGTCGTTGTTTTTATTCACATAGGCGGTAAACGACGGCCATCTTATAATCTGGTGACCTCTATAATAAATATCAAAATCTTTCAATGTGATTATATTATGATTTTTTGTTGCATTAACACGTATTTCTTCTGCATCAATATTGAATGCTCCTTCTGCATTGTTTGCCGGAGGAATAAAGGATCTGTCTTCATCATCGATGAGCATTTGTTCAATACGCGGTCCTATCATACTTGAACGGAAAAATAACCGGTGAGATACATCAGAAAATATCCGTCCGTTTTCAAGTATTAGTTTATCATTTTCTGTTGTTGCGTGTTCAGCCTCTACTTTGAGAAAAGACATAGCTGAATTCATATTATCAATGGTAGCGCTTTCTTCGTTTAAATTTATGACGATAAAGTCGCCGTTTATTACTTTGCCATCTTTGGTCAGTTTAACATTGTCGTATGCTTTCAGAATATTTGATTCAAGATTGTAGATGAATTTATCGGCGCGCAGAGTTATTTTTTGAGAGGGTAATAACAAAAAGGCGTGACCTGTTGCTTCAATTTCATCTCTATCTTCAAAATATTCCATTTTATCGCAATCCATCTGTAAATCTTTCGGCGCGATAAGTTTTTTTACATCTCCAGTTAAAGCTATAGGATTTGAACCTCCAGGCATTTCACTGTTAATTGCATCTTTGATTGCAGATTCCTGAGTATTGCCGGTATCTTCTATTTTGATATTTGCAAGACCGTCTTCATTTACTTCAAATCCGTTTTGTTCAGCTTCTTCTTCATATAGTTGTTTTTGGCGTTCTATTTCTTTTAATTCTTGTTTGTGCGCGCGAATTCTGTACATATTAGTCAAGCGAATACGAATTTTTTTGAAAAGCGGGCTTGTCAAATTAGAATTAAATTTGTGGTAATCCCCATTGTTCTCAGTATCTTCGCTTCTATTTACATAATCCACCTGAGGTGTTGGCATTACTGCTGACGGACCTTCATAGAATTTCGCATCAAAATTTTCCAAATCTTCCGGAGACGAAAATAATTCTGCTGCGGTAACTGTTTGCAAACACATTGTAAATACTATTAAACTCGCTGTTATAAGTTTTTTCAACTTCTCTTCCTCTTATTTATTCAGTGCTTAAATATAATTAAGCGGATTATTAGGTTTACCGTTTACACGAACTTCAAAGTGGCAGTGCGGTCCTGTACTGTAACCGGTAGTTCCTTCGTACCCTACAACCTGTCCTTTGTTTACATAATCTCCAACTTTAACTTTGATTGAATCCATGTGGGCATACAAAGTCGTAATAGGGCTGCCGTTGACAACACCGTGATCCAGAATTACTACTTTACCGTAGCCGCCATACCAGCCTGCATATATAACTTTACCTGAATTTGATGCCACGATATTACCTCTGTACGGGCCTCCGATATCTACACCTGAGTGGAACGTACGGCTGTTAAATATCGGGTGGGTTCTCCAGCCGAACGGCGATGTAATACGTCCGCCTATTGGTTTCATAAAACCTGTGGAGGAGGTTTTGACCGTACTTGAAGAACCTGTTTTAGATATCATATTTTGCAGATTTTCAGATTGTTTGGCAAGTTCACGTTCTGTTTTTTCGTAATATGCACGGTTAGTTTTGAGCTTATTAATCATACTCTGATTTTGATTAATAGCATATTGAAGATTTCGCTGCTGGCTGTTAATTGATTTAATTGATTGTGCCAGATATTTTTTACGGGATTCTATATCTTTTTTAAGTTTTGCAATTTTTTCTGCTTTTGTCTTGGCACTAATCATTTTGTCGTAATCGCGTTTTATGATTATTTTTTCAAAGTAAATCATATCAAGCAGGGAGTTCATATCTTTCGCATTTAAAAGCAGTTCAAACATACCAACGCGTTGAGTCTTGAATACCTGTCTTATACGGTATTTAAGCTGCTTATCTATATTATTGAATTCATATAAAGCATCATTCAAATCCGATTCCATTGTAGAAAGCTGGGATTGTACGTTACTGTATTGCTTTTTTGAAGATTCAAGCGAATTTGAAACCGTTTCCAGTTTTTGCTGGTTTTTAACAAGTTTACTTTTTTCGTTATGTTCAAGACGTTTAAGCTGGTTAATTTTTGCACGTGTTTGTTGTTTTTTTGCCTCAACATTTTGTGTAGCCAGAACAGGGCTGACGTTTACCATTATAAAAGTAACCGCCGTTATAAAAGCTATAAAAGAGTTTTTTATAATCTTTTTCGTGTTCACTATTTACCTATTTGAATATGAGAGGTAACATCATAAGACCAACGGTCCAGGCAATAAAAGTTACTGCAATAATACCAATGATTATTTTTTGATGTTTTCTGAAAAATTCCATTTGCTTCCCCTAAGTTATCAATATATATTGTACTATCAAAAAAAGAAATGTGCAAATTGTAAAAATAAATTTGCAAAAAATTGTAAAATCAATTAAGATAGCTGTATGAGTTTGAAGTTTTTGGATGACGGTTTTGATAAACGACTGATACAGAAGAATGAGAGCGGAAGTATCAACCATTTTTTACTGGAAAATAACATCAAACAGATAGAGCAAATCTGCGACTTTTTGGAGACTAAGTTTCCGTTGATGTTGATAAACGGTTTTATGGGAACGGGTAAGACTTCTGTCGTTAATTATGCGGCATCTTTCATTTCTAAAGATGCTATTAAGCTGGAATACAATTGTTTTGAAACAACAATACTTGATGATATTCTGCTTGCTTTTTTTGACGAGTTCAAAAAGCTTGCGGCAATGGGTGTTATTAATAATCCAAAAGCTAAATCTGACAATTTTACCCAGAAGATTAATTCATATTTCGAGGCTATAAATAAGCCTATTCTTATTATAATCAACTCATTTGAAGAGGTTTTGAAAGAAAATAAGCAGGAAATAATTGATTTTATTATTCATCTTTCGGGATTTCAGAATATCAAAACAATTCTTGTATCACGAACTTTTTCATTATCTGATTTTGATAAAAAAGTCGGATACAAAAGGGCAACAATTCTCGCTCTTGAAAAATCAATATTTGAAAAGTTTCTTCGTTCTGAGGGAATTAAAAATATAGGACCGTTCTCTGATGAGTTGTATAAACATTCACGGGGGTATTTTTTCTATACGCTGTTATCAATAAAAATTATACACTTGAGAAAGCTTTCATTACTTGATTTTATAGAGGGATTTTCAAAAAGTTTTCTATCGTTTAATGATTTTATTCTGAGGGAAGCGCTGGCTTTTGTTGATCCGGTGAGCGGGCATCTGTTCAGATTTTTGACAACAATGCGCCATCCTATTAGTATCAAACTTCTTCAGACTTTGCATTTGTATGATGAACAGAGATTTAACTTCTTTATTGAAAATTTAATATTGACTAAAGAGAACGATACTGTTTATTTGCAGGATTATTATAAAGTTATTGCGGAAAATTCCATTCCTGAAAACGTGTCTGTAAAACTTCATCAGGGGTGCGTTGATTTATATAATACCCAGCTGCCGTTGAAGCCTTTGGAGAGGGATTTGCTGATTTCCCGCCAGACAATGCGTAAAGAAATTGAATACCATTCAATGTTTATTCCTAAAAAAGTAGTTTTGCCTAAAACTTCTTCCCAGAATATTGAATACAAAGAGTATACCGGTACAATGCATCCGGATAAAATTAAGCAGCCTCAAACCTCCGATGTACAGCAATCGGTTCCTGTCGATGAGAAAACAACAAAAGATGAAAAATTGAAAAATATGTCTTTTATCTTTGAAAGCGAAGATGGTCTGGCTGCATTAAATCAGATAGCAACTTCGATTAAGAATTTTCTTCATGTTTCTGACCAGCAGAGGGAGCAGGAAGAAAAATCAACCCTTACTGAACTTATTAATATTGCAAGACAGGAAGAACAGGCATATAATTTTAAAAGGGTTATATCCTTGTATCAGCGTGCTCTTACCTTAAAGAATGATGATGATTATTATACGTTTTTGCCTAAGGTTTATACCAATCTTGGCGCTGCGTATCAAACTTTGTCTGATTGGTATAATTCTTTGAAATACTATGAACAGGCGCTAGAGTTTTATATTTCAGTTAATGATTGGGAAAAAATTTGTGAAACCAAACTTGCTATCGCAAATATTTATTATATTACTTTCAAGCGGGATTTGGCTAAAAAATTGCTGACAGAGATTTTAGGATGCAATGATGCATCTTCTGATGTAAAAATTAAAACGTATGTTGCGATGGCGAATCTTTCCGAAAATTTAAACTTAAATCAGGATTATTATAACAGAGCACTGGAACTGGTAAATTCTTCCACTGATAAAAAGACTTTATCAGAGTTATATTTTAAGTATGCGCTCCTGTGTGATGATAAAAATGATCCGAATAAGGCTGTTGAATATTATAAAAAATGCATCAACCTTGATTCAAATCCACGAATTAACATAAATCTTTCCGCTGCATTGTCTAATCTGGCGGAACTTTATGACGAAGCCGGAAGCAGTGATTTCGCCGCGAAATATTATCTGGAAAGTTTGAGAATTGACGAGTTGACAAGAAACTTTAACGGAATATACATATCTTCTATGAAACTCGCAGAACTTTACACTGTTAAAGATGCAGAAAAGGCTGTTAAATATTTTGACAAGGCAAAAGTTTGTGCAAAAGAACTCGGCGAAAAGTTTTATATGGCGTCAACTGCGCTTGCAATAGGTGATTTTTATTACAACCGCAATGAAAATGAAAAAGCTCTGGAAAATTACCTGCAGGCACAGGAGGTTGCAAAAGATAATTTCAGCAAGGATAATATAGAAAAAATAGCCATGCGGATTAATGATATAAAAGTTCGCGTAGGAGAAGATGCATTCACGGAATTGGAAAATAAGATAAAAGATGAAAATAGATAAAAGTGTTTACGAACAGTATATGAGTGCATTTATTGCACAGAATGCAAAAGTAAATTTGATTTCCAAAAATGATGAAAAGTTTTTGTGGGAGAAACATATTTTTGATTCGCTTGCTGTGGGAAAAGTATTTGAAAAATATGGTACACCGGCGACTCTTCTTGATATTGGTACCGGCGGCGGTTTTCCGGCGGTTCCTGTTGCGCTTGCCTATCCGGAGATTGAAGTTTACGCCCTCGACAGCATAAGAAAAAAAATTAACGCTATAGAAAATATAAAAGCTGAATTAGATATAAAAAATTTACATACAATATGCGAGCGTGCTGAAAAAATTACGGATAAGTTTGATATGGTTACATCCCGTGCCGTCGCGCCATTGAACGTTATTACTGAATATGCAATGCCAAGATTGAATAAAAATGGAATTTTCGTGGCATATAAATCTGTAAAAACACAGGAAGAAATCAATGAAGCTTCTGTTGTTTTGAAAAAATATAAGGCAAAAGTGGCTGATATTATGGAATATAAGCTTCCTCTTGACGAAAACCACACCAGAAATTTGATTGTTATAATTAATGAATAAATAGCTAAAAATGAAAATATTAGTAAGTAAATTATTTATTAGTTATAAATTGAATGGCTTTTAGTGCAAGATAATGCAAATATAGTCGTATGAGTACGATTATTTCGTATGTTTATGCCAGCGGTATTTTAATCTCAAATACGGTTACGTCCGGTGTTGATTGCAAAAGTTTTAAATCTGCGTTTTGCTGGGCAAGGTTGTTTTTACAAATATAAAGCCCGAGTCCGCTCCCTGTTTTTTTTGTCGTAAAACCGTCTTTAAATATTTCTGACTGCTTATCTTCAGGTATCATTTTCCCGTTGTTAGAAACTCTTATACGTGCTGTATTATTCTCTTTTATCAGTTCTATTTTTATTTCTCCGGCTGTGTCAATGGATTCAATAGCGTTTTTTATAAGGTTTACTATGCAGGCGAGAAATTTGTTTTCGTCTATTTCAGCAATGCAATCTCCGGCTGCGTCCAAATTGAATTTTACACATTTATCGTGCACATAGACTTTTGACATTTCAAGCGCCTGAAACAAAAGTTCTCTTAAATCACTCTTTTGTATTTTTAAATTATCCAGTGATTTTAAATCCGTAAGTGAATTTGAAATGATTTTCAAAGATTTGCCGATGCAGTCAAGCGCATTATTTACTGATTGATTTTCAACTCCGGAATTCGCAAGCTGTTTGCGGATAATTTCCGTATAGACATCGCATATCGAAATATGATTTCTTATCTCGTGCGCTATACATCTTGCCTGTTCCTGTATCAATTCGCTCTGCATTATAAACTCCTTAATTATAAAAAAAAGGTTTGAAACTTTTCTATAATTCCAAACCTCTATACGTTACTATATTAACAATTAAACTGCAACTTTAGATCTTTTTCTATTGCCGAAGCCGTTATTTAAAGCATATAAAACAGCCTGGGTTCTGTCATTAACCTGAAGTTTCTGGAAGATGTTATTTACGTGGGTTTTTACGGTTGTTTCGGAGATGAATAATTTACCCGCAATCCCTTTGTAATTGTTTCCCTGTGTAAGGAGTTCCAAAACTTCTTCTTCTCTTGATGTCAGATAAGTTAAGAGATTTTCTTCGTCTGACACAACAGCTTCGTCCTTGAATGAACGTTGGAAGTATTCAAAGAATCTTGATGAAAGCGCTGACGGTAAATAAACTTTACCTGCAGAAACTTCATCAATGGCGTAAATAAGCTGGGCTGAAGCCATTGTTTTTAAAACATACCCCTTGGCACCTATTTTCATAGCGCGGAAAATTAAATCAGCGTCATCATAACCGCTTAATGCAATTATTCTGGTGTCAAGCCCTAGTTTTTCAATTTCCTGAATAGCTTGCAAGCCGTCTTTTTCCGGCATATTAATATCCATTAACACGATATCCGGACGATATTTTTTGATTAAATTAATGGCAACATTTGCGCTTGTTGTTGCCCCAACCACATCGTAGCAGCCCTCTAACGATACAAGTTCTTTAATACCGCGAAGGTGATCAGAGTTATCATCCACTAATAAAACTCTTGACTTTCTTTTAAACTCTCTCATTTATCCATCTCCCGTTTTTATTTTGAGTTCCATCCCTCTACAGTATTCATACTACACTTTTTGCATGACGGTTTCTATCCATGTCCTGATTTATATTCTAGTCATGGCAGTTTGAGAATTCGTTCTAAATCTTTGGATTGATAAAATATCTCAATCCCTTGCCCTGACATGATTAGCGGCATGGTTGATATTTTCCTGTCAAATATCAGGGTTAATATTTTCGGTGTAGTATATGTGTGGTATAATTTCAATGTAAATAATTTCAGCGAGGGATTGTATGGATATTGGGGTGTTCTTGGCGGGTTTTGTAATAGGAGCTGTGTGTGTACTGATTCCGGTACTTATAATTAATAAAATTGCAAAATCATCAAAAGATATGATGCTTGAGCAGATGAAACTTTACTTTGAAAATACTGCAAATAAAATTTTTAAAGAGAGTACGGGAGAATTAACCTCGCAAAATAAGGAAAAACTGGATGAATTTTTTACACGTTTTCGTGACAGAATAGAAATTTTTGAAAAACTTGCAAAAGATAATCTTGAAAAAGAAAACGAAAACTTTGCTCATTTTGATAATAATATAAAGAGTTTTCTTGAAGCCGGTAAAAAAATTGAAAATGAAGCCAATACTCTTGTAAATGTTATGAGAGCTGATAACCGTACACAGGGTCGCTGGGGAGAAATCGTCCTTGACAGAGTGCTTGAAGCTTCGGGCTTAAGAAAAGATTTTGAATACAAAACACAGAAAAATGCACAGGATGGCAGACCTGATGCAACAGTATTTCTTCCTGATAACAGATGTGTCTATATAGACGCCAAAACTTCCTTTGCCTCCTGGGATGGTTATGTTAATGCTAAAGATGACGCCGAAAAAGATATTCATCTTAAACAATTTATGGACTCAACCAAAGCTCACATAAACGGGCTGGCGAAACGAGATTATTCTGTTGATGAAAAATCTCCTGATTATGTTTTGATGTTTATTCCGATAGAAAGCTGTTATTCTATGCTATTTTGTGATGATTGTGAAATGTGGGATTATGCATGGAAAAATAATGTTATGCCGGTTTCTCCCTCAACTCTTCTTGCTGCTTTGAAAATAATTAATGCTTTCCACATTGTTGACCGTCAGAATAAAAATGCAGTTGAAATTTCAAGATTATGTGCGGCAATGCTTGATAAATTTCATGCATTGTATACAGAAATGCTTAAAATTAAAAATACCATTGACGATGCACTGAAAAAGTTAAACGGCAAAGGTAATATAATTAGTCAGATACAAAAAATAGAGGAACTCGGTGTTAAAATGTCAAAAAAAATACCGGAACTGCCGGAAGATTTACAATAAACGAATTCAATTTTACGTGGGATTGATTTTCTTTTGATTGGGTGTTACACTATCAGAGAACTTTTGTATGGAGTATTGTGTATGATTGAAAATATTGAAGCTAAAGACAGAATTATTCTTGCCCTTGATGTTGATACGTTAGACGAAGTAAGAGAACTTGTTTGTGAATTGAAAGATTATGTCGGCTCGTTTAAGATAGGTTTACCAATAATTGTCAATTATGGTTATGAAGCGGTGAGATTAATAGAGTCTTTAGGTGCAAAATGCTATTATGACGGCAAATTTCACGATATTCCGCATACTGTAGAGAAAGCCTGCCAGCATCTTGTAAAAAATGATGTTAAATACTTTAATATCCATCTTCAAGGCGGGTCCAAAATGGTTTCATCAGCGGTGAAAGCCTCTCGCGCAGCAGCAAAAGAAATGGGCAAAGAACCACCTCATATATACGGTGTCACACTTCTTTCAAGCTTTGGACAACGCACTTTGACCGAGGAACTTTGCGTTCAGAAGAATATAGAAGATTATGTTATTCAATTGGTACAGCTTGCGAAAGAATGTGAGCTTGACGGAGTTCTTGCAAGTGCAGATGAGGCAAAAAGAATTAGAAAATTGTTCGGAGATGATTTGACAATAATTTGTCCTGCAACACGTCCAACCTGGTCGGTTGTTAACGATCAGGTCAGAGTTGTTACTCCTAAGGAAGCAATACTTGCCGGTGTTGATTATATTGTTATCGGCAGACCTATTATTGAAGCAGAAAACAGAACTGTTGCCGCGCAGCTTGTTATTGATGAGATTGCTGCTGCACTGGAAGAAAAAGCTCTTCCTGTTTAATGTATTTATGTTTGTTTCTGTCAAATGTTTTTATTTCATAAGAATTATCTTTTGAAATAATTTTGACTGAATGATTGATATCTGTCCTGTATATTTTGGTATTTCGTAAAGTATCAAGCACTGCCCTTGTCGGATGTCCGAATGTGTTTGTACCTGTTGAAATAAGAGAAATTTCCGGCTTTAAATAGCTTATCATATCTGAGTCAACAACATTATTCCCGCCGTGATGACCGACTTTTAAAACATCAATATCATCAGGAATGTTTTTCTTTACCTGTTCAAACGCTTTTACTCCTGCGTCACCTGTGAATAACATTTTGAAATTATTATGCTGTACAAGTGCAAATATTGAATTTTCATTGTCATTCTTTTTACCGTTAAAATGTCCTCTCATAACATTTATTGAAAAATTGGGTTCTGTATAAATCGGCTCCGGCTTATTAACAACAACAGTATTTATATTTTTTGTTTTAAGAATAGAATAAATTTGTTCTGAAGTATAGGAATCATCTTCAGTAGAATTTATATAAACGGTTTTTACTTTCAGATTTTTAATCAAATCGTATGCCCCGCCGGAGTGGTCATTGTCAAAGTGGGTAATTATAATTCCCTCAAGATTTTTTATACCTCTATCTTTCATATATTTCAGGATAAGAAACTCAGCCTGCGACTTACCGCCGTTATAACCGGATTTACCTGTGTCTATCATGAAGTATTTGTTTTGAGGTGTTTTAAGTAAAAATGCGTCTGCATTTTTTACATCAAAAGCTATTACCTCAAAATTCCTGTTCGGGATGTTTATCGTAGAAACAAAGATGACACCTGTCAGAGCGCATATTGTCAGAAAAACTTTTTTGTTAAAGCTGGTCTTAAATAAAAAGGTTATCAAAAGCACAATCACGTAATATAAAAGCAATTGAAAAATTGACGGATGTGTAGTTTGCAGAACAGCATTCGGAATATCCGAGAAAAAGTTTGATATCTCTACAATAACATTCAGCATAA
Organism: Candidatus Gastranaerophilales bacterium; assembly: GCA_944323595.1. Classification (GTDB taxonomy): domain Bacteria; phylum Cyanobacteriota; class Vampirovibrionia; order Gastranaerophilales; family Gastranaerophilaceae; genus CALUVN01. Next base: position 47,661 of record CALUTF010000005.1, read on the forward strand.
TATTTAAAATAAAATCTATCGCAGGACACAGAAATTTTGCTAATAAGGGGACCATAGCCAGTATTGAACTGATAAAGCCACCAAAGCTGACTATACTTAAAAACGGCATAATTGCTATATTTGCAAGAACAGAATAAGTTGAGATTGTATTAAAATAAAACATCTGTATCGGAATAACCCACACCTGCGCTACAACAGGAATTAAGACCGCAGAGAGTACAACCGGTGCATAAGGTAATTTTATGGCTTTAATTTTTTCCTGTAATATTTCGGCTGTCGTCAAAAGTCCGAATGTTACGACAAATGAAAGCTGAAAACCTACGTCATTTATATATGCAGGGTTATAAATTAACATCAACATGCCGACGAATGACAAAAGAGAAATGCTGTGTGCATCTCTGTCTATAAGTTTTCCTGCCAGCACAAACAAAAGCATAAGTGCGGCTCTCACGACAGATGCTCCTAAACCTGTCATAAGAGTGTAAAGTATGACAATTCCCATACCGCTTATTACGCTGAATTTAAAAGGAACGCGGAGCCGCCGCATAAAGAAATACCAGAAAGAATATATAAACGCCACATTCATACCGGAAGCTGCAAGTATATGGAGCAAACCCGAATTTGTAAAAGAATCTTTTACGTAATCAGGCGGTGCCACAGCATCATCACCAAAAACAATCCCGCCTAGAATTTCAAGATTAGGACTTTTTAAATAATCTGAATGTATATCTATAATTTTGTTTCTAAGATTATTTAGTCCGGACAAAAATTTCCATCGCAAAGACATTTTTGTGTCAATTTCTGTGAAATCTTCGAAATTCGCATAAATTACTGAATGAGTGTTGAAATTCCTCAGATATTTTGAATAGTCAAATTGTGATGGGTTTGTAGATGCTGCCGGAATACGAATTTTTGCATCTTTTATGTTGTAACTTTTGCCTATATCAAACATTGAAAAATTATTGTCTTCTGATGTCACAGTAACAAGCGTTTTACCGGTTATATTATTATTGTTTATTTTGTTCGCGTTGAAAAAGAATTTTGTTTTTCCTGTCTTGCTGCTATTTGGAATTGAAACAATTTGCCCTGTGATATCTGCTTTCAGAGGTGCTAATTTGGAAAGTTCATCATAGTTAATTGTTTTTAATCCGGCATTAAAAAAGCCTGCATAGAAAACTATAATCCAGAAGATTACATATTTTACCGGAATAATGTTTAAAATTAATAGTAAAATCATACCGGCAGAAATTATACAAGCCGCTGCTACCGCACAATCATTGAAGTATGACATAATTCCAACAATAAAGATTATTGCTGTAATAAACATAACAGAATTTTTATTCTGCAAATATTCTAAAACATACTTCCTAAACATTCTTAAATAATCATACAGAAAAAATATTTCCTTACAATAGAAAATAAGCCTGATATAAATTTTTATAATCTATTTAGCCCAGAATTTCCAGAAGCTTTTGCGGGATTTTTTGTCTGCAGATGCTGTTTTATCGGAAGCTTTTGCGTTATCCTGTTTTGTTTGCAATGTTTGAACAGGTTTTTCATGGGCTGTCCACATAGCTTTGAAATCAGGTGTCGGGGTTCTCTTTACAGGAGGATGAGGATTAAATGCACTCATTGCAAGTGTATCAATATATTTTTGTGTAAAATGTGCATAGTCAAAGAATGATATACCTTTTAGACCGAGTTTTCTTATTTCGTAAATTTGTCTAATCATATCTTCTTCTGTTCCGTGCATAAAGCTTACGAATAGACCGGCAATTAAATCAGTTCCTGCTGATTTTGAGTTAACAACTTCTCTTATCATTGAATTAGCGACAGTAGAATCGCAGGTTAAAAGCAGCGGAGTGAATCCGTTTACGTAACCGCGTAAAGACCATACTCTCCAGTCTTGTTGTTTATTTACTAATGCAGATGCTCTATCCGGAAATATAACGGTACTTACATACACTTTTTTCTTATTTCCTAAAGTACCGACTTTTCTAACCATATTAGTAATTTTTTCTCTGCGGTATTCACACCAAACTTCCCATAAAGGATCATCCATTTTAATATTTATAGGGTCAACTCCGTGCAGTGCACTAAAGTCTTTTCTTGCAAAAGATGTATAGCCCCAGCTATAAGTATCACTTTTAGCCACAGCCTGCGGGTATCTGATATAATCCAGATTAATTCCGTCCGGTTTGTATTCCTGAATAATTTCTGTTATCAGGCTCATCAGGAATTCCTGAACGGCAGGATTTGCAGGATCTAAGAAATATCCGTTATGTTCTGCTACCGATTGGGTCGGAGCGTTGTAATCAGCGAATTTTTTGTTCTTATTTGCCCATTCAGGTTTTACAGCCAGAATGTTTTTTGCATTTGAATACGGATAGGAATTTCCGACATAGAAAGTTTCAAACCATACGTGAAGCTTCATACCGTGTTTGTGTGCTTCTTTAATCCATATTTGCAGCGGATCAAATCCTGAAAAATTTTCTCTTTGTTTTACAAAACCGTAAGATGCCATTACGTCGCTCGGGTAAATAGTTCGTCCGTGATAGTATGTTTCAAGAAAAATAGTGTTAATTCCTGCAAGTTTGAGTTTATCAATCGTTGCTTCTATCTCATCACGATTTTTTTCAACGGGTCTTAGCCAGACTGCTTTTGTTTCATACTGGCTGTATGGCAGAGCCGTTCTTATTGCCATATTTGCAGATTCTATTGCCTTTTTTGAAAAATCATCTATCTTTGCGGGGAAATGTTTTGCAAGTTTTAAATATTCTGTAGATTCAGAGATGTATTCAGACGGTACTTTGCTTTTGTAGTCGTTTCTGTAACGCTTATAAAATTCTACCATTTCGGTAGCTTCTTTTATTTTTTCTTCCGCTTCAAACAGGTAGCTTTCTGATGTCAGGTATGTATTAAGTGTCATATTAGGCAAATCAATATAGATTTTTGTCCCTACCGTAATATTTTTGTTAATCCAGTTTTGAGCCTTGCCGTGTCCGCTGATTACAAAACCGTTTTTAGGAATATAGGAATCAGCACCACTTATGGATTTTACAGTGTTGCCCTCAACAATGGCTTCTGTTCCGTATTCGTTTGTGTTAGTTCTCTCTCCGTATGCCGGTGTATAAATTACCAGCTGATTGGCGCCGCGGACTCCGGGAAAATAAGTCCCTGTTGTATTGTTATGTATACTCGGGTCTATTTTTGATATTGCACGGTTTGATTGTGCAAACAGGATTTCATTTTTCGAGAGTATATATGGAGCATAAGCATTGATAACATCAGCCGCAAGAACCTGTGCAGCTGTCATTATTATTAAAGATATAATGATTATAATTTTTTTCATTTATTACTCCCGAATGAAATAATAATATTCAGAATTTTCGTAATTTAACGAGTTAATTTGGTTTATTTTTTCTTGAAGTTCTGTGTTATCCGGGTATATTTTCAATGATGCCTCATAGAATTCCCGGGCTTTAATTAAATCTGCAAGTTTTTCATAAGTTTTACCTAATTTCAAATTTAAATCATAGCTGTTGCTATATCCATTATTATACGATATCAGGTAATAATTTAATGCCCTTTTGTAGTTATTTCTTTTGTAGAAAAATTCTCCGAAGTAGAAATTTGCGTAAGGATCACGTGCATTTAAATTTGTTGCTCTGTAAAAATATTCTTTAGCCAGTCTGTCAATTTTCTTTTCGTCATAGATTCTTCCGAGTTGAACGCAAGGATAAATTTGTGACGGATCAATTTTGGTAAGCAGTTGATACTTGCCCATTGCTAAATCGAAAAATTTTAGTTTATCCTCCTTGCTTTCCGCGGTTTCTCCATTGTAGAAAAGATATTCAGCCTCTGCCTCAATGGAAGTTTTGTCTAACTTGGAATAGTCCACAAATATGTCATTCAACTCTATGCGGCCGGTTTGGAATGAATAAACCGGAACCGCTGGAGTCAATGTTAATAATAAAAACAGAGATATAATATTTTTACAAATCTTCAAATGACGGACCATATTTAATATCGTGATGCATTGACTTACCGTCATCGTATGCCGGATCAATGTAAATAAAAGCGTTTCTAATCCATCTGACAACCGCAGGAGAATTATTATAACGTTCTCTTACGGAATTGGTGTATTCAACACCTGTGGCGCGTGCTTTGCTTGACTGAACTGAATCAGCCGTAAGAGTTGAATACCCTTGCAATTTTAATTCATCAAACGAAGATGCCTGCTCTGTAGCAATTACAGCATAAGCAGGCGCAGCAAGCGTTACCAGCATTCCAATTACAAATAATTTACTTTTCATGTACACCTCTGTTTTTACCTAATTATAATACATTTAAGGACATCTACAAAAACATTATAAATTCTTTACAAAGATTATACATGGATTATTTGTAGGATTTTATTATAATTTCTTCCAATTTTTCGAGAAGATTTTCTTCCGGAACTTTAGCAATGATTTCGCCTTTTTTAAAGATATACCCCTCTTTTATGCCGCCTGCAATCCCAAAATCGGCATGTCTGGCTTCTCCGGGACCATTTACCGCACATCCCATGGTCGCAATAGTTATTGGCAGGTCAAGGTTTTTAAATTTTTCTTCTACTTTTTTCGCAAGAGATATTAAATCTATCTGAGTTCTGCCGCATGTTGGGCATGATACAAAATTAACTCCGCGTTCTCTTAAGCCGAGTGATTTTAAAATTTGAAATCCTGCATCAACTTCTTCAACGGGGTTTTCAGTAAGGGAAACTCTTATTGTATCGCCAATCCCCTCGGCAAGAAGTGTTCCGAGTCCCACTGATGATTTAATCAATCCGCCTTTTAATGTTCCTGCTTCCGTGACTCCGAGGTGCAGCGGGTAATCAATCTTTTGTGATATAGAGCGGTATGCTTCTATTGTCGTCAAAACATCTGACGATTTTAGCGAAACTTTTATTAAATCAAAATCCAAATCTTCTAGAATTTGGATATGTTTCAACGCGCTTTTCACCATTTTTTCCGAGAGCGGAATATTTTCTTCCAGAAGTTCTTTTTCAAGTGAACCTGCATTAACCCCTATTCTTATAGGAATTTGTTGCTGCTTTGCAAGTGAAACTACTTTTTCCACATTTTCACGTTTCCCGATATTTCCCGGATTTAAACGAAGTGCGCTTATGCCGTTATTAATACATTGAATAGCCAGTCTGTAATCAAAATGTATATCAGCAATTAAAGGAACCGGAGAACGTTTTACAAGCTCTTTTATTGCGTCTGCCGCATCTTTATTAAGTACAGCTAGTCTGACAAGTTCACATCCGTGCTCTGTAAGTTCAGAAATCTGTGACATTGTAGCATCAACGTCACGGGTATCTGTGTTGCACATTGATTGCACACTAATTGGTGCACCGTTGCCAATTTTTACATTTCCGATATTAATTTCTTTTGTTTTTCTTCTGTTTATCATAGAATTATTGTAGCACATAAAAAAATAGAGGGAGTAATTATGAAAATAGCAGTAATTTCTGACATCCACGCAAACTATCAGGCTTTAGAAGCCGTAATGAAAGATATAAAACAAGAAAAATGCGATAAAGTTTTCTGTCTTGGCGATCTTGCAATGGCAGGACCACAGCCGCACATGGTAATAGATTTTGTAAGAAAACAAACGGACTGGACTGTAATTCAGGGGAATACGGATAAGCTGATTGCGGAATATACAGAGCAGACTTATGAAGATGTAAAAAAGATGTATCCGATGATGGCAAATGCACTTGCGGATGATGTCAAAATTCTGGAAACTGATAAAAAAGAATATTTAAGAAATCTGCCGCCGCAGTTAGAACTTGAGATTGAAAATATAAAAGTTCTACTGGTGCATGGGTCTCCTAGAAAAAACAACGAAAATATTTTCCCTGATATGCCTGTAAATGAAGTTGAAGAAATGATAAAAGGTACGGATGCAGATTTGATATTCTGCGGGCATACCCACCAGCCATGCGGCTATCAGACTTCTACAAAGCAGACTGTTGTAAATGTCGGCAGTGTAGGCAGACCTATGACAGAAGTTCCTGATGCCTGTTATGTCATAGCGGATTTTAACAACGGCGGGTTTTCTATCAACCATAAATTTATAGATTATGACCGGAAAATGGCGGCAGAAATCGTTATGGCAAGAGGTTATGAGGGGGCTGACAAGATTGCCGGATTGCTTTTAAATCCGACAGAAAGACATGTGTAAGCTCTACATATTTAATTAAATATTTGATTTCGTATACTAAACAAGACCCTCTTTAAGTGCTTTTACTGCAGCCTGCGTTCTGTCATCAACAACAAGTTTTTGAATAATATTACAAACGTGAGCTTTTGCGGTATGTTCTGATATAGTCAGAGCTTCTGCAATTTCGCAGTTGGATTTTCCGTCTACAATAAGCTTTAAGACTTCATATTCGCGCTGGGTCAAGTTTGCGTGTTGTTCTTTAAACATGGCTCTTGACATTTGTCGCGGAGGAATGACTCCGCAATTTTTATCGCGTAATATCGGTACTACCTGCGGATCAAGCCACATTGCGCCGTCTTTTATTGTTTTTATAATCATCTTTAAAACTTCTGTGTTGATATCTTTCATCACATAAGCCCGTGCTCCTGCCTGCAATGCTGCTAACACTTCTTCTTCACTCAGATGTGATGTTAAAATTACTATTTTTGCCTGCGGATAACGTTCAATTATCCGTTTTGTTGCTTCAATTCCGCTTATATCCGGCAGACCCAAATCCATTAAAACAACATCGGGGTGCGTAATTATATAATTTTCTACAGCTTCTTTGCCGCTTTGTGCTTCTGAAATTATTTCGAGTTCGTTCTGCTCTTCAAATAGTGATTTCAGTCCGACTCGCATAAGTTTTTGATCTTCTACTAATAATACTTTTACAGGTTTATTACTCATGTTTTCGCCTTTCTGATTTTCTTACTTTTGGATATTATTACTCTATAATTTATTTATTCAGCTTGTATTCCCTTATGTAAATTCTCTGGTGATTATATTTTCTTCTTATTACTTTTAATTTTTATTTTAGTTAAATTTATAAAAAATTTAATGAAAACTTAATATTACCGGTATGGAAAAATTTTTCTATTTGGTTTAAAATAGTAATAATAGAAAAAGTAAAGTGTGTCGGGTTTATAAGGACAAACATTATGAAATACTCAAGATACTCAGTCGTAATAATAGGCAGCGGAATAGCAGGTTTGTATGCTGCATTAAAAATAGAGCAGCAGGCAAAGTTGCCTGATGGCATTCTGTTAATAACAAAAGGCAAATTGGGAGAAAGTAATTCACGTTATGCACAGGGCGGAATGGTCGCAGTTTTGAAAGAAAATAAAGAAGATTCCGTAACTTCGCATGTAAGTGATACTATTCGAGCCGGTGCCGGATTGAGTGATTTTAATACTGTTAAATTTATCTCAGAAAATTCCGATACTGTAGTAAAAGATTTGCTTGATTTAGGAGTTGAATTTGACCGTGACGAGAACAATAATTTAACTTTTACAATGGAAGCAGCACACAGCGCCCGAAGAATTCTTCATGCAGGCGGCGATGCAACAGGTCGTATGATGGAGCAGGCTCTTTCTAAAAAAGTTCGAGAGAATGCCAATATTGATATATATGAAGAAACAATGGCTGTGGAATTGCTTATGAATTCGGACTCTGAATGCAGAGGGCTTGTAGTATATAATGAACTTGCAGACGCTTATGAAACTATATATTCTTCAGCAGTAATCCTTGCGACCGGCGGTGTCGGGCAATTATATAAATACACGACAAATCCGGCAGGTGCAACCGGTGATGGGCTGGCGCTGGCTTACAATGCCGGTGCGGTTATGCAGGATATGGAATTTGTACAATTCCATCCGACAGCTCTGGCGTTTGATGATGATGAAAACAGATTTTTGATTTCAGAAGCTGTCCGCGGTGAAGGTGCAAAACTCGTTGATGCTGACGGAATTGAGTTTATGCAAAAGTACGATGAACGTAAAGAACTTGCGCCGCGGGATATTGTGACACGTGCAAACTTTAACGAAATGCTTGAAAAAGGTTTGGATAATGTTTATCTGAATGCCTCCTGTATTGATAAAGATAAACTGGCAAAAAGATTTCCGAATATTTCAAAAAAATGTCTTGAGCATGGAATTGATATAGCACATGATTTTATACCGGTTGCTCCTGCCGCACATTATTTTATGGGAGGGGTTAAAACCGATTTACAGGCAAGAACTTCTATAAAAGGACTTTACGCTATAGGAGAAGTTGCCTCAACCGGTTTGCACGGCGGAAACAGACTGGCGAGCAACTCTATTCTTGAATGCGTTGTCTGTGCATACGAGGTAGCAGATTATATTAAAACTCTTACGCTGAAAACTCCGAAACAAATTAATGAAGATATAAAATCTGTTATTGATGAATATTCTCTGCCTCTGGAAAATGAGGATATGGATATTCCAGCAATGAAAAAAGAACTTCAGGAGATTATGTGGGAAAATGTCGGGATTCTCAGAACGGAAAAATCCTTGATGACGGCTATTGAAAAACTCGGCGATTTACGTATGAAATTTAAGAGAAATATCAAATGCTTAAATAAAGAAGAATATGAATTTAAAAATATGCTTACAACGGCTATGCTTATAGCTACATCAGCATTGAAGAGAAGAGAATCCAGAGGTGCACACTACAGATTGGATTACCTGCAAACTGACGAAGTATGCAGACACAATTGTTTTGACAGAACAGAGGGAGAATTTAGCTTTGTTAAGTAATTTTTATATTGAAGATCACGTAAAAGCAGCGTTACAGGAAGACATAGGATTCGGCGATATTACAACAGAAAATTTGGCAGAAGATACCGATATGCTTGATGGATCGCTTGATACAAGAAGCGATGGAATTCTATGCGGATGTGAAGTCTTTAAAACTGTTTACAAAATTTTGTCACCTGACATTAAAATAAAATTTTATTTTAAAGATGGCGATGAAATAAAAAAAGGAGACAAAATTGCCGATATTTCAGGTCCTGCAAAGCATCTTTTAATGGGGGAAAGAGTTGCACTGAATTATATTCAAAGAATGAGCGGTATTGCAACAGAAACACGCAAATATCAGGATGCAATCGGCTCTTATCCTGCTAAAATTGTCGATACAAGAAAAACAACCCCGAATTTCAGAGCGTTTGAAAAGTATTCAGTAAAAACAGGCGGAGGGGCTCTTCACAGATTTAATCTATCGGATTGTGCTATGATTAAAGACAATCACATTCGTCTGGCAGGTTCTATCACAAATGCAGTCAACAAATTAAGACAAAACCTGTCACATGCTCACAAGATAGAAGTAGAATGCGATACTCTGGAACAGGTCAAAGAAGCGGTAGCCGTTAAGTCCGATATTATTATGCTTGATAATATGGATATTGAAACAATGAAAAAAGCCTGTGAAATAATTAACCATCAGGCTATAGTGGAAGCAAGCGGAAATGTTAACCTCTCTACCGTCAAGGAAATTGCTGCAACAGGAGTCGATATTATCTCCTCAAGTGCAATAGTTGCTAAGGCTCCTACTCTTGATTTAGGACTTGACATGTAATCACAATAATGGATATTGAGCCGGATTTAATAACAATTATGATTACTATATCGTAAAAACTATTTATGCTATAATCAATTTATGGACAGAAAAACTTTTACCGATGTTAAACGTATTGTTATTAAATTAGGTACAAATGTTATCAGAGCAGATGACGGCTCTATGTCACTTCCGAGAATTTTTTCGTTTATTGAAAATATTTCTGCACTTGTGAAATCAGGAAAAGAAGTAATTGTTATTACATCAGGTGCCGTCGGGATGGGGAAAAAGAAACTTGGGCTTGATAGCACCACGGGAACTGCGCTTAAACAGGCATGTGCTGCAATCGGACAATCAAAACTTATGGCAATTTATGAAAGCGGTTTTGATTCCTACGGACTTGTCGCCGCCCAAATACTTTTGACAGAAGATGATTTTTCAATCCGTACACGTTATCTCAGTTTGAGAACAACTATGAATAAACTTCTGGAACTCGGTGTTACTCCTATAATTAACCAGAATGACACAGTATCAACAATAGAAATAGCACCCAGATATGCGGATATGCAAGTTTGTTTTTCTGATAACGATAAGTTATCAGCTCTTGTTGCAAGCGAACTTGATGCAGATTTATTAATAATACTCTCTGACGTTGACGGACTTTATGATAAAAATCCAAAAGAAAATCCTGATGCTAAAATAATTCATAAAGTAGATGAAGTTACAGAAGATATTCTTGCTCTCGGCTCCGGAGCCTCAGAGGGCGGACGCGGCGGAATGATTACAAAACTCAAAGCTGCCCAGATGGTTACAAGATACGGCGGCAGAGTATTGATTGCAAATGGTAAGGTTCCGTATATAATTAAAAAGATTTTTGACGGTGAAGAATACGGCACTATGTTTCTCCCGCAGCACGAATCACTCTCGGATAAAAAACGCTGGATTGGTTACGCAACTAATATTATCGGAAAAATTATCGTGAATGACGGTGCCAAAAAAGCTTTACTCAACCAGAAAAGTTTACTTCCCATCGGAGTTGTAGGGGTTGTTAATGAGTTCAACAAAGGTGATGTTGTATCAATAGTAGATGAAAATGGCGGTGAGTTTGCAAGAGGTATTGTAAATTACAGCTCAGAATCGTGTAAAAAAGTCAGCGGGGCTCACTCTGATGATTTGCTTAAAATATTAGGCTTTAAGAACTATGATGCAATTATTACACGTGATAATATCACCGTACTTTAAGGAGGACTGTTATGGAGTTTGAAGAAATCGCAAAAAAAGCAAAGAAAGCTTCTTTGCAGATTGCTGATTTGAGTAATGAAATAAAAAATCAGGCGTTGCTTGCAGTTGCTGATAATATAGAACAACACAAAGAAGAAATCTTTGCGGCTAATAAGAAAGATTTACAGTCTGCAGAAAATCTTGTGCAAAGCGGTGAAATTACAAAATCAACTTTTAACCGTCTTAAACTTGATGAAAATAAAATGCGTGATATGGTGCAGGGCATAAGAGATATTGCTAATCTTGAAGATCCTGTCAATAAAAAACTTCTGGTAAGAGAACTCGACGCAGGGCTTACTTTATACAAAATTTCCTGCCCTATCGGAGTACTCGGAATAATTTTTGAGGCAAGACCTGATGTAATAGCTCAAATTTCCGCACTTGCAATAAAATCAGCAAATGCAGTTATACTTAAGGGTGGAAAGGAATCTGTAAATACGAATAAAACCATTCTTGATATTATTAATTCAGCACTGGAGAGTGTGAACGGTTTTCCTGAAAATGTTATTTCACAGGTGTTTACACGCGATGATGTTGCAGAGATGCTTAAATGCGACAAATATATAAATTTAATCATCCCGCGCGGCGGCAACAATCTGGTTAAATTTATTAAAGCCAATACCAGCATTCCTGTTCTCGGTCATGCTGACGGAATCTGTCATATTTTTGTAGACGAAAGTGCAGACCTTGAAATGGCTCAAAAAATCGTAACTGATGCCAAAAACCAATATCCAAGCGCATGTAACTCTGTAGAAACTTTGCTTATTCACAAAAATTTCCCTTACATAAAGGAACTTATGGCATCCTTGGAACTCTCTGATATTCAATTAATTGCAAACCCTGAAAGCTGGGCTCATGAATACGGTGACAAAATTCTGGCTTATAAGTTTGTTGATAATGTTGATGAGGCGATAAATCATATCAATACATACGGTTCAGGGCATACAGACAGTATTATTACAAAGAATACTGAAAATGCAGAAAGATTTATGAACAAAGTAGATTCCGCAGGAGTTTATTTTAATGCTTCAACACGTTTTGCTGACGGTTTCCGCTACGGATTCGGCGCTGAAGTTGGCATTTCGACAAACAAAACCCACGCTCGCGGTCCTGTTGGTCTTGAGGGACTTACAATCTATAAATATAAATTAATCGGAAACGGTCATATTGTTACAGATTATGCAAACGGAACAAAACATTTTCACCATCGGGATTTATTAATATAAGGAGCAGATATGAAAATAGGAGTTATCGGGTTAGGACTAATCGGCGGATCAATTTTTAAAGATCTTATGGCGCATGGGTATGAGGTAATCGGAGTTTCTAAATCACAGCACGGTGAAAATATTTATGATAACTATGAGGTTTTAAAAGATTGTAATCTCGTTTTTGTCTGTTCTGCAATGAATAAAACCCTCAAGGTTTTGGATGAACTTGAAAAATATTTGACTCCGGAAACAGTCGTAACAGATGTTTGCAGTCTGAAACAATTTGTTTGTAAAAAAAATCGTCCGTACAAATTCGTGCCGTCGCACCCGATGGCAGGTACAGAACATAAAGGATTTGAAAATTCTTTTGAGGGGTTATTTAAAGGTGCCAAATGGGTACTTACACCTTGCTTTGGAGAAAGTCGCGAACTTTTGGAGATTATTAAGGTTTTAGGTGCAACACCCGTCATTACTACACCAGAAAAACATGATGAAGCTGCCGCAATGATTTCTCACATGCCGATGGTAATCGCTCAGGCTCTTTTTCTTGCGGCAAGTGATAATCCGCTCGCTCTGGAAATTGCCTCAAGCGGTTTCAGGGATATGACTCGGCTTGCTATGTCTAATGAAGAAATGGCTGCTGATATGGTTAAAATGAACAGTGCTAATATTGAACACGCTATATTGAAGTTATATCAGGCTGTTGGAAAGCTGACAGCGGGTAATTATCCTGAACTTATCAGGGATATAAAAACTAAACGTTCCAAAATGTTTACAAAATAAAAAACAACCCGAAAAATTTACGAGTTGTATAAAAAATTGTATCATCATAACGTTTTTTGTTTAAATTTAATCTATGTTAGTGTTTTTAAAAGCATTGTAAATAGCGCCGGATACAAAGCCAACAATAGCTCCCGGAACTACAAATGCAGCTGTAGGACGTTTGCATTTAATCATTTTGTGGAAACTGCCGGTAATATTTTTTGCCATAGCCTTAGATTGCTCATCCACAGTTTTAATAATTGCCCTGAACTCTTTGGCTATTTTAGCAGAATTTTCCTCACCTGCTTTTTCCAATCCTTCTGCAATGCGACCTGCATTTTTGAAATTTTTTTCATCAATCATTTTGATGAATGTATCATGCGCCGGCGTTCTGTCTTCCATGCCTTTTAATTTGGCTACCATATTTTTGTTGGTATCTTTTCTTGCCGCATTGATAATAGCACGATACGGAATGTCTTTTAATTCTTCAGTTGTCAATGGTATAACTTGTTTTGCAATGTAACCTGTTACACCGCCTGTAACGGTAGCTTTCAATACACTTGAAAATACTCCGCTTCTTTGTCCGTCATTTTGTACTGCTTTTACTGTCATAGCTAATAAACCTTTACTTAACTACTACCACACTCTTAATATCAACGGGAAGTTACGTCAGTTTGCTGTGAATATTTTAGAAAACAGCAATCTTACAGCTTCCTTTCCATTAATATAGCAGATTTACACTTAAATATTTTAACAGATGCTAAAACTGAGTAATTAAATCCTTGTCTAGTATATCACAATGCTATTTTTTTGTCAACACTTTTATGAGATTAAGTACAAACATTATTAGCACAATTATACAAATTGCGACCATATAAATTTTAATGGTTCCCTGACCTGAGAGAAGAGCCGCCAGACCGCCTGCAATAATCGCAACAGATGTCAAAATAAATACAGTCTTCTTTTGTGAAAAACCGGCATGCAGAAGTTTATGGTGAATATGTTCCGCGTCTGCGACAAACGGCGATTTACCTTTTGAAATTCTTCTGAGTGATGAGAATGTTATATCCATAATAGGAACGGCAAGAACCACAAACGGCAGAAGAATTGCTATGGTAGCCGTTTTCATTACACCTGTAATTGATATTGTTGCAAGTAAAAATCCTGAAAACAACGCACCACTGTCACCCATAAATATTTTGGCAGGGTTGAAGTTATACGTAAGAAATGCAAGCATGGAGCCTGCAAGTATAAAACCTATTAAAGCACTTATAGGACTGGATGGAGACATTGTAACAGCTATGATAGCAAGTGTAATTGCATTAACTGTTACAACAGAACCTGCAAGTCCGTCTACGCCGTCAATAAAGTTGACTGCATTGCTAATCCCGACAATCCATAGAATTGTAATCGGATATGACCAGAAGCCTAAATCAACACCTCCAAAAAACGGGATATTACTGATTTGTACACCCAAAAGATATACTAATGTTGCAATAGCTATTTGTATAAACAATTTGAATTTTGCATTCAGATTATAAATGTCATCGACAAGACCTAATAAAAACATCAGGGAACTTCCAAGCAAAATTCCTGATAGCAAACTCCCGTACGGATAGTAACTTAGAAAAACCAGACATAGAAAAGTGAGCATTGTGCTGGTCCAAATTGCAACACCACCGATACGGGAAACAGGTTTTGTGTGAATTTTTCTTTCACCGGGAAGATCCACAAGCCCTTCTTTGCGAGAAAAATCAATGACCATAGGTACAATAAATACACCTATTATGTACGCAATAATTGTTCCTATTACATGAGCATGTGTTAACTTTATTAAAATTGTCCTGTCCTCATATTAGCTGTAAAGCGGGTATTTTTTACAAAGTTTAAGAGATCTTTCTCTTAAATTTTTCAAGCCCAATTCATTATCTGATGAAAATACTGCAGATGCAATAATTTTTGCAACTTCAATCATATCATCTTCTTTAAATCCTCTTGTTGTAACAGCAGGTGTGCCGAGTCTTATACCGCTTGTAACAAAAGGACTTTGCGGGTCATTCGGAACTGTATTTTTATTTGCGGTAATTCCGACTCTTTCAAGAACATTTGCCATATCTTTGCCTGTTTTACCTGTTTTTCTCAAATCAAGAGTCATCAAATGATTTTCCGTCATACCGCCGACAATATCCATGCCCTCATCCATAAGCCCCTGAGCAAGAGCTTTTGCGTTTTTAACAATTTGTTCAGCATAGGTTTTGAATTCAGGTTTAGAAGCTTCCAGAAGCGCAACGGCCTTACCTGCGATGATATGTTCAAGCGGACCGCCCTGCATTCCGGGAAATACAGCCTTATCAATACCTTGAGCATGCTCATTTGAGCACATAATAATACCGCCTCTCGGCCCCCTCAAGGATTTGTGCGTAGTTGTTGTTACAAAATGTGCATAAGGCGCAGGTGACGGATGGATTCCTGCAGCAACAAGCCCTGCAATATGGGCGATATCAGCAAGAAGATAAGCACCTACTTCATCTGCGATTTCTCTAAACTTTTTAAAGTCAATGATTTTGGAATAGTTGCTTCCGCCGCAGATTATAAGTTTAGGACGGTGTTCCAGAGCTTTAGCGCGGACATCATCATAATCAATACAACCGTTTTCATCAACACCATAGCTTTTCACGTCAAAATACAAGCCGGAAAAATTAACCGGTGAACCGTGAGAGAGGTGACCTCCGTTAGACAAATCCATCCCGAGAACTCTGTCCCCCGGTTTCATTGTATACATAAATACTGCCATATTAGCCTGAGCACCGCTGTGAGGCTGGACATTGGCATGTTCCATACCGAAAAGTTCGCATGCGCGTTTCTGGGCAATTTCTTCTATAACATCAATATGTTCACAGCCGTTGTAGAAACGTTTATGTGGTTTACCTTCAGCATATTTATTAGTAAGCACGCTTCCGCAAGCCTCCATTACTGCTAATGAAGTGCAGTTTTCACTTGCAATAAGTTCAATTGTATTTTGCTGTCTTTCAAGCTCTAATTCTATTTGTTCCGCTACAACCGGATCTGTTTTCTTTAAATGTTCTAAATTCATGCTCCGCCCCTCTCTTTTTTGTTTTTTATTATATGACAAAAAGTCGGATAGAGCAACGAAAGTAATTCATTGTAACCTTTGAGCTCAAATTTTTATATTGTTAAGTGAAAATAATTTAATTAAAAATGATGAGGTTTATTGTCAGATGTGATTTTCATACATTATTTATATGATTTTTCTTAATATTTTGTAAAGTTTGATATTAAAAGTAGCAAAAATTTTTTTCTTTTATTTTAAAATAAATGTGTATCACATAACGTAATGGTGGAATATGAAAGTAAATTTGATTCAGAATTATAGTAATCAAAAGCAGCGAATTCCTCTGCCTGACAGTACCCCGCAGGAATTTAAAGAGAAGACGAGTGCGGGATTGTATGGCAAAGAGAATAATACAGGATATAATGTGACGTTTAGCGGCGGCTTACCAGGAAAGAGTGGGGCTGCCGCTAAGTCGTTAGGGGACAGAATTCTTGGGAGCAGAGCTTTTGATAAAATTTTAACAATGGCAGAAGAGAGTCCTATCGTATGTAATTCATTATTTGCGTTAGGGCTTGCCGGTATTTTAAGACCTGCAACTCTTGTCGCAATGAGCGGAAAGAAAGACAAAGAAGATAATATTTATGCATCTTCTCACGCTGTATCTTCCGGAATTATAGGGTTTATCTCTTCTATAATACTGACAACTCCGTTAAACAAAATGGTTGACAGAATTAAAAAAGCGGATAATCCGGAACAGTACCTGAAAGAAAAAACGGTTCAACTGCTCGGACTTGATAAAACCAAAGATGCCAAAGTCGTAAAATCTATTATGAACGAGGGCAAATTATTCAAAAATATGCAAAACCTTGTTAAAGTCGGCAGCGGTATTATAATAGGTGTTCCTCAGGCAATGATAACAATTGCACTGATTCCTCCTATTTTGAAATACGTATTCGGCATAGAAAAGAAACCTAAAGGTTCTCCTGTTCCGGTGATGGCACAGACTGACATTGCAAAATTCCAAAAAACTATGCATATGCAAAAATCATTTCAGGACTTCAGAGGCGGAATGAACGTTAATAATTCACATCCGGCTTTTACAGGAAATCCTGTTCAATCCGGTGAAGAACTTGTTGCTACAGTTGCAAGCAAATCAAAGTTGTTTGACCCTGTACTGAGACTCTGGGATAGCTTTATCGGCTGGGGTGCAAAACATATCATAGCACCGTTTTTAGATTTTAAACCAGTTAGATGGTTTGCTGATAAAACTAAAGATTCAAAAGGTATGGTAAACCACTTGAATGCGGCAAGTTCTGCAGCAATCAGCGGTATGTATATTAAAAAGACACTGGATAACGATAAATTGGATAAAGACAGAAAAAATACACTTGCAATCAATCAGGCTCTTGTATTTGCAGTATCCACCGCAGGTTCATACTTGCTTGACGGTTCTCTGGCAGCCTGGTGGAATGATACCGTTACACCTAAATATGCAGGAATATTCCTTAAAGAAGAAGAAAAAATGGCTGAATTTATAAAACAAAATAAAGAAATTAAACAATTCAATAAAACAGCAGCAAAAGCTGATCAGAAAACTCTTCTTAAAATGAAAGATTATATCAAAAAAGAAATAAATCCTGATAATCTTAAACTGGAATCGTTGAACAAGCGTCTTGTAGGTATGGATATCGCGAAGAAATTATTCATCTTCGCAACAGTCTACAGATACCTTGCACCTATTCTGGTAACACCTCTTGCAAACAGATTAGGTGAAAAATATCTTAAATATAAAAAGGAGAAAGAAGCTGAACAGGTTAAACAAGCTGCATAATGGTTAATATAATAAAATAAAGCCCCGAATACATCGGGGCTTTATCACTTTTCGTACTTGATAAAAAACTATTTTTGTAGTATTCTCATCTGTAGGAGCGAAAGGTTAGTGGACGAGAAAGAATTAGAGAATTTAGCTGAACAATGCAATCTGTATGATAGCTCTGACTCTGTTTCTGTCATACAGCATATTTCTGCTCTTGAAGAAAATTACGACACTCCGTCTATGATAGCAATTTATAATTATTTCCTCGGAATTACAAAATCGCCGGATGTTGTAATGTTTCTGATAAAATCTCTTGACAGATACAGAGACCCGTCAAGTTTGAATGCCTTATTGGATGTGCTTTTGCTTCGTAATATAGAAACAACTGATAATTCGGAAAAAGAAAAATATATTAACGCAAGAGCCTTATGCGCAAAGGCGATTGCAAACATGAAAGATACCTCTGCCGTTACACCGCTTTTGTACTGTTTAAATAATAAAGATGAAAATTACAAAGTTCGTCTGGCATGCGCGGACGCTCTCGGTAAAATCGGCGATAAGTACGCAGTTGCCCCTTTAATAGATGTTGTTCAGGATGAGGGAGAAAAGTCAGTATATTTAAGAGAATCAGCCGCGTCAGCACTCGGGATGCTCGGTGACTTGCGTGCAGTTGACCCGCTGGTAAGTATTCTTGAAACTAAAAAAGGAATTCTGGATAAATTTACCTTTTTGAAAGAAAGGGTTATAGAAGCTCTAGGAAAACTCCGGCTTAATGATAATGAGCGCGTTTTTCATGCCCTGAAAAACTCTCTTGCGGATGAGTCTGCTCAAATTCGTATTAATGCTATTGAAGCTATTATGGACAGCGACCATCCTGATGCTTACGATGTTATATATGAATGTTTAAAAGATAGTGATGATGAAGTTAAAAAGAATGCTCTCATTGCATTATACAATATGCGCGGACGCAAAATTCTTGACGAAGTAATTGCAAGTCCTGATTTTCCTGACGTTTTAAAGTTTGAAGCTGTTTCTATAATTGAAGAATATGAAGAAGACAGCGACTCGTTATCACAAGCTATTCGTGAGGAATTGGATGACTAAATCATTAATATTGCTATCCGGTGGATTAGATTCCCTTGTAAGTTTAGGTTTAAAGCAAAAGGAATATAATATAACAACTGCTCTGACATTTGATTACGGACAAAAATCCGTCGCAAGCGAAGTTGAAGCATCAAAAAAAATCTGCGATTATTATGGTATGGAACATATTGTCATCAGATTAGACTGGCTGAAAAATATAACTCATACTTCACTGGTAAGTGAAGAGGATATTCCTGTCGGCAAAGAGCTTGATAATCCGGAAGAATCCGCTAAAAAAGTCTGGGTTCCAAACAGAAACGGTTTGTTTTTAAATATTGCCGGCTGTTATGCTGATTCATTCGGCTATGATTATATTTTTATAGGAGCTAATCAGGAAGAAGCCGCTACTTTCCCAGATAATACTGCTGAATTTATTAATACAGTTAACGCGGAATTTGAATACTCAACAATGGTTCGTCCTAAAGTTGTAGCGCCCTTGATTAATTTTAATAAAAATGATATAGTGAAAAAGGCTCTGGAAGCGGGCGTGCCCCTTGAATTAACCCAAAGCTGCTACAAAAATTCCGCAGGTCATTGCGGAGAGTGTGAATCCTGCACAAGATTAAAAAATGCCCTAAAAGCAAATAACGATACAAAATATACGGAAATATTATTCGGATAATTACGATGAAAACAAAATATCTACAACAAGAAATTAAATATGAAGGCTTTCAGCTGGCACCGCATTGGATTTATAAAAATTTTAAAATTCAAGGGGATGCAACCGTTGCATTCTGCGGGGAATGCGAAGTCAAATTGACTGAAATGGTTGATATTGAAGATGTTATAAATAACGAACCTATTTATAGCAAAAGTATGCTGAGTTTTATCTCTGAACAATTTAATGTAGGACTTGTTGAGGGTGTTTTTAGACAAAGATTGTTGATTTGCATAATTAAAGAAGCTTTAGAGCGCCGCGGGATTAAGTTAACCCGCAGCGGGGATGATTTATACTGGAATGACAAAAAACTTACAGTTTCCATTGCTACTAAATCAACGACATCTGTATTAATCCACACAGGTATTAATATAGATTCTACAGGTGCTCCTGTCAGGGCTTGCGGCTTGCAGAATGATTTAGGTATAATGGATATTGAAAGTCTTGCAGTTGAAATAATGGATAAATATTCCGAAGAGTTAGAAGATATTGTACTTGCCAGTACAAAAGTAAGAGGAGTTTAAATTTATGAACGAAGCGCCTAGAGTTAAAAAGACTTCGCACATCACATACAAAGATTATAAAAAACGTGTCGGGAAACGAAATAATCAGGGTATGATTATTTTCGTATCTGCATTTTTCATGATGCTGTTGATATTTTTGGGTATCGCAAAACAAATGTCGCCGGATGTTGATGTTTCAATAGGTGATAATGAAATGACACGTGAAGAAATGGTTAAATCTTCCGTAGATGACAGACTAAGATTAATACATATGGAAGATAATTCTTTTGATAGCACCGATGATACTTTTTCGCCTGAACTTGAGGAAAAAGTCAGAATTCCTGACAACGCACAAAATGAAGAGAGTGTAGATAACTCTGACGACTGGGTAGATTTAAGTGCTGCAAATAAAAAGAAAGAAGAAACAACTAAAAAAGCTCCTGAAATCGATAAAACAACCCAATCCGAGCTGGATGAAACTATGAGACACCATCAGGAAATTATGAAAAATTTGAATAATATGAAACCTGTTCAGCCGACACCTGTTACAGGAGCACAGAGTTCAATGCCGTCAAGTGTTTCTATGAATACTAATATTGTAAAACCTGTAGAAGTAAAAAAAGTTCCGGTTCCGGCTCCTACAGCTCCACAGGCAAAAACAATTTCAGCAAAAGTTGTGGTAGGAAATTACGCGACAATGGAACAGGCTCAGGTCGCAAAAGGTATTATTTCGGAAGCAGGTTTGAATATTGATCCGTTCGTTAGAAACATCGGCGGAACTTATACTATTCAAACAGGCTCTTTTACTTCAAAAGAAAAGGCACAGGCTGCTGCTAATGACCTTTTGAGAAATAATTTTCCTGCAAGAGTAATCATTGAACAGTAAAATGTAAAATAAATACTTTAAAGCTGCACAATATATTGTGCAGCTTTAATAATATTTTCAAGGCTTCTAACCTCTTTATGTCCACTTTCTTGTATCGTCTGTTCTCAAAACTTTGTCAAGATCAGCCATAACGCTTTCTTTAGTCATTTCATAAGTTACCGGAGTGATTGAAATTTTGTTGTTTCTAACTGCAGCGATATCAGTTTTGGCATTTGTAGATTCGCTGATAAGCTCACCTGCCATCCAGTAGTAAACTTTTCCGCGCGGATCCACTCTTTTTTCATAGTTATCCGTAAACATTTTCTTTCCAAGTTCCGTGATGGCAACTCCGGCGATGTCATCTTCTTCAAGTGCAGGGATATTAACGTTTAAAATACTTTTAGGCGGAAATTGAAAATCTTTTAACTTGTGAAGTAATGCGTTTACAAATTGTGCCGGATAAATAAAATCCTCATAATCGCTTTGCATACTTGCCAGAGATACCGCAATACTCGGAATACCCATCATTGCCCCCTCCATTGCGCAGCTGACCGTTCCTGAATACAGGATATCAGAGCCTAGATTAGGACCGTGATTTATTCCTGAAATAACGATGTCAGGTATTTCTTCCGGTGACAATATCGCATTGATAGCTATCTTAACGCAATCTCCGGGGGTTCCTGTTGTTACCCAGGTTCTTTTGGCGCCGTTTTTTGTTTCCTCAAGTTCTTCTACTCTCAAAGGAGTGTGCAGCGTAAGTGAATGCCCTGCTGCACTGCGTTCTCTGTCAGGGGCAACTACGTACACTTCGTGTTCTTTTGCTAATGTTTCAGTAAGCGCTCTTATGCCGTTTGCGGCAATACCGTCATCGTTTGAAATTAATATCTTCATAACTCTCCTTTATAAAAAATCTGTCCTCTTTTAACTTTTCTCTATCTTATATTATTACATGTTCTGTTGCAACTTTAAATAAGCTCTTAATTGTAAATTTATGTAACAAAACATATCAAATAAATCATTGTTATGGCAATTATATATAACAAAAATTGTTTATATATATACAACACGAGGAACGCTTAAAATTGAGGAAAAACACAAATTTTAAGCACACTACACACTACACTTCACACATTACGAGGAATGATTTCAAGTTTACATTCCAAGGAGCCCCTTAAAAAGGCTCTTTTTTTTGCCTTTTTTTTATTTATTGGTAAGGATTACGTAGGCTAACCCGCCTTTATCATTATCTTTAAAGTTAATTTCTTTTTGAGTTTCAATCTCAGATTTGTCCGGTTTTTGATAATTTATTAAAAATCGCATAAACTCAGGGCTAAACATATTTCTCCTTTATTATTTTTAAGACACACAAAATTTAATACTACACTCTTATATAAAAACATAATAACACAGAAAATTGTTAAATTTTAATATAATTTTAATCAAATATTTACATAAGTTCATTATTCATTTAAACAATTTAATGCTATAATCATTCTAAATAGTTATAAATAAAGAGGTTACGGGATGAGGCAATCTTCAATAATGGATATAATCTCCCCTATAATGGTTGGACCGTCAAGTTCACACACTGCCGGTGCCGTTCGTTTAGGGCTTATGGCAAAGAATGTATACGACGCACCTATAAAAAAGATAACATTCAGATTATATAATTCATACGCCCAAACAGGAAAGGGGCACGGCACGGATAAAGGTCTGCTTGCGGGCATTTTGGGTTTAAGCGTTGATGATACCAGAATAAAAAATATCTTTGACTCTGAACTTGCCGGACAAATTGATTACAAATTTGAGTATAAAGAAGATTTTAACCGTCATCCGAACGCTGTTGACTTTATATTTGACGGTAATTTAAGTATGCAGGTCTCAGGTGATTCAATCGGCGCAGGCGAAATTATCATAACAAAAATAGACAACTTTTCCGTAAACCTTAACGGTAAATATAATACACTTTTACTGGTTTACAAGGATGTTCCCGGTATGATTTCCCGTGTAACAAAACTTATAAACGTCAATATTGCTTCACTTCAATGCGACCGATATGCAAAAGGTGACGATGCTTCAATGTGTATATGTCTTGACGGTGAGGTTGACAAGGAGCTTATAAAAACTATATCAGCCTTTGACGATGTATATATGGTAAGGTATATAAAGAAATTGGAAAATTAATATGGTAAAAAACGTAAATAGTTTTGAACAGTTGAAAGATATATGTGAATTTAAGAATTGCAAAATAAGCGATTATGTATTGAAAAGAGAAGCTGAAACCGCCGAAATTTCAATTGAAGAGATGCGTAATCTCGTCAAAAAAAGTTTAGATGCAATGAAAGATGCTGTTAAATCAGGCTTAAACAGTAAAGAAATGTCAATAAGCGGTATGTGCGGTGACGATTGTTACAGACTTCAAAAAAGGTACGCAGTCCACGGAGCTTTGTTTGGTAAGCTGTTTGAAAAGATTACAACTTATGCGCTAGCAACGATTGAAGAAAATCTTAGAATGGGTAAAATCGTAGCCTGTCCGACCGCAGGTTCCTGCGCAATAGTTCCGTCCGTATTAATTGCGGCTTCTGAGGAATTAAATATTCCTGAAGCTGACCAGATAGATGCCTTAATAACAGCCGGCGAAATTGGACGGGTTATATCAAACAAAGTTGCGCTTGCAGGTGCGGTTGCAGGCTGCCAGGCTGAATGCGGGGTAGCTTCCGCAATGAGCGCAGGGGCGCTATGTCAGATTCTTGGCGGTACAAACGAACAAATTTTTAATGCCGTTGCGCTTGCTATGAAAAATCTTTTAGGTTTAACCTGTGATCCCGTGTGCGGTCTGGTTGAAATCCCGTGTGTTAAACGTAATCCGTTTCTTGCTATTCACGCCGTAACTGCAGCAGAATTGGCACTTTCTGATATAAAATCCAAAATTCCGCTTGATGAAGTTATAGATGCTCTGGAGCAAACAGGCAAACTTATGTCCCCTACATTAAAAGAAAGCTCGCAGGCCGGTCTGGCTAAAACAAAGACTGCGCTTGAATTAGAGAAAAGATTTTTCAATTAATGTAAACTTTTGTAAATATTTTTCGAAAATCAGGCAATCCTGTGAAATAAAAAAACTTTATATATATAGCATATAGAGTATAAATATATTTCATAAGGAGATATAATTATGGCAAACGATGATATGAAAATTAGTGCAATTCGTACAGGTGACACTGCATACACCGAAAAATTGGACAAAGAGAAAGAAAAAGAATTTATTACAAAACCATCATATAATAATGTTGGCGGCGGGCCTTCAATCTGGAATGACCACCTTGCATTCACTAAAACAAACGGTGTAGCCGGCGATAATGGTGAAAGCACAACCTGCTTCTATTCATAGTGGTTTTTGCAAATTCAAAATGTTTGAGATAAGATAATCCTTGAAAACGAGAGGATTATCTTATTATGCTTTTGACAGTTGATATAGGGAATACGAGTATAACGCTCGGTTTGTTTGATGAAGAAGCACTGGTCGAAGAATTCAGACTTGCTTCAGATAAAGATTTATCATTAGAAGAATATGAAATTTTATTAAAATCATTGTTTAAGGATTTTAAGGTTGTGGATTGTATTATATCTTCTGTAGTAGAAGAGTTGACTGAAAAATTTAAGACGGCAGTAGATAACGTCTTTAAAATAGATTCACTTGTTTTGACAAATAAAATTAATACCGGTATTAAAATAAAACTTGATGCTCCTGACGAGGCAGGTGCGGACAGAATAGCTAATGCCGCCGGGGCTTATATTTTATATAAGCATCCTGTAATTGTGATAGATTTTGGAACAGCAACCTCTTTTGATATAGTAAACGAAGATGGTGACTTTATCGGCGGAGTAATAGCACCCGGAATAAATTTGCAGATGAAAGTTTTGAACCAGTTTACATCAAAGCTGCCGCGTACCGATGTCGCAATTTCCACAAAAGCAATCGGCAGCAATACGACCGATGCAATTTTATCGGGCGTAATTCGCGGGACTGCAAGCATGATTGACGGTCTGGTTGAGCAATGCGAAGCTGAATTAGGTTCAAAAGCTGTTGTTGTCGGTACAGGCGGATATTGCGGTTTGATAGCAAATTATATGAAACGTCCGTTTGACTTTATTAATCCGACTTTGACTCTTGAGGGGCTGCGCCATCTATATTATATAAATAAAGGTGTATTGAGCGTATCAAATTAATCCTTTGAGGCTAAAAGTTTGTTTCACTCTGTTATTATCGAAATAAATGTTAGCTGTAATTCTCCTTTCAACAGAATTTTATAATAATTATTTTGTAAAATAATTATTATTAAGTATTCCGTTTTGTAACGAAACAGTTTATAATCTTATCATATAAACTTTACATATTTCCATGTTTATTATTAAGTAGACATGACAAATAAGACAGGATGGAAAAATTGTTGAATAATTACGAAAATTTTGATAATTCAGAAACTTCCGCAAGAAAATCTTCGCTTATACAAGAGCGGGTTAACCTTGTTTCAACCCACATGTATAAGCAGTTTTTGGATTACCAGCACGCTACGGTTAACTCTAATGAAATTTTCCAGCGTATGATTGATAACTTACAGGTTGTGGCGGAAACTCTTAAGCAATCATTTTCATCCAGAGGTATTACTACACAAAATATCTATGTTGATACGGATGCACAGCGTTCTGTTGCTATTATTAACATTTTGTGGCACAAAATGAGTTTTACTACAAGATGTAATTTCCAGCCGCAGGCTTTATACAGGGAAGACGGCAAACACCTTTTCTCCGGCAGGATTATGGCTATCAAAGGCAGTTATAATGAGATTATGAAAGGTGTTGGGGATCATGACGAAGAAATGGTCCGACTCCTTGATAACGAAATAGCCTCACTCTTTATTCCTGCGGAACAAAACCAGAATTGTATACTCAAAATACGCCACCTGCCTAATCGTGAATTTTACCTTAACCAGCTTGATGCTCCGCGCGAATTTGTTCTGAAAGTCGTTGAAACAATTTGCGGCGGCGGCTTCTATCACGAAGAAGGCGCAAGAAAAAGCTTTAATATTTAGGGTAAATTCTAGTTGTTTTCAGGTGTCAGCAGGGAAGATATCTCTGCAATTATTCTGGCTATGTCAGCACCGCCTATTGACACTTCAAGTATCAAAGGGCTTTGTATAAGCACGGTTTCTGAAAATTCCATTGTATCGACATCTACAATATCAAATTCAATGAAGTCTTCTCCGGCATATACCAGCTTGCCGTATTCCCTTCCTGTTGCCCATTTGATAAACATGTATTGATTTTCGTACTCTTTTAATTTTTCAATTAATTTCATTTAAGATACCTACTATCCTATACAATTATATTTTAGTAATTTTTTTCTGAATGTCAATATTGCTAAAAGGATATTTTTATATATCTGACAGGCATGCAAAAATAGTCAAAAAAAAAGCTACATCTTTGTTTGTAGCTTTTGAACAATAATCTTGGGAGGAGATTTGGGGATAGTTGTACATGCATGATAATTCAAGCATGGCAAATTTGTTACATGTGTAAAAGAAAATTTAATAAAAATTTACAATTGCTTGATTTTATACTATAATAATTGTATGGAGAAAGACGCATGAAAATTCTTGTAATAAACGGTGTAAATATGAATATGCTTGGAGTTCGTGAACCTGAAAAGTACGGACACATGACATTAACCGAGCTGGAAAATGAACTTTGTGATTATGCAAAAAATCTTAATGTTGAAGCAGACACATATCAAAGTAATATTGAGGGCGAAATTGTAGAAAAAATCCAGCAAGCCAGAGGCGTTTATGACGGAATTGTTTTGAATGCGGCAGCGTACACGCATACGAGTGTTGCAATCAGAGATGCAATTTCTGCAGTGGAACTTCCGGTTGTTGAAATACACATGACAAATATTCATAACAGAGAGGATTTCCGTAAGAAGTCTTTAATCGCTCCGGTATGTATCGGACAGATATCCGGATTTGGAAAAAATAGTTATAAACTGGGTCTCAAGGGGTTAGTAGACTATCTGTCCACTTAAAAGAAACAGTGATACAGGATAAATGTTTGATTAATAATCTATTTCACAAACTCGTCGGCGTAAGCTTTCATTAAAGAAAGAGCTTTTTCTTCACCTACAATGCCTGCTGTAATGTCATAGAATTTAGTTGCTTTTTCTATGGCATCATTAACTTTTTTCAATTTTTCAGGATTGTTTGCATTCTCAGTGAAAAGCTTTAAGTCTTGTTCCAAATTGTCACTTGGGGCAACTTGTGAACGACCGAGTGATTCAGCCGGATTGTTTGCAAGATCTTTAATTTCTTTTGTTTGTTTGTCTGCATTAAGTTCTTGCTGAACCGCCGGGGTTTCTGCTTTTTTTACCTGAGGAACTTGATTAATGCTATTTGCGGGTGTATTATTGATTTCTCTCATAGTCCATCCTTCTTTCTGGATGATATCTCCTCATATCATCCTGTGTTTTTGCATTTGTATCATCTTATGCTTTAAAACATGAAATTCAAATTTTTTGCTACTATGTACAAAAAAAATTACAAAAATTAATATTTAAAAAAATATCGCAATTTTTTATGCTATCATTTATTATATACTAATTTAGAAAGTAATGCAATGAATTTAATAAATGTATTTAGTTCGGTAAATTCCAAAGAAGTTTTGAGATACCTCCCTGACGCCGTTTTTGTAGCAGATGCCGACGGTAAAATAGTATGGGTGAATGATAAAGCCACTATTATTTTTGAAGCGGGAAAATCTCTGTTGAAAACTTATTATATAGACGATTTGATTGACGGGGGAATGGAAGTTCTTGAAAAATCCGCTTCCAGAAGAGTTTCTGTTGTTGCTGGTGCTTTTACTCCAAATTCAAAAGAGTTTTTTGTAGAGTTAAATGCAAAAAAATATGATTCGCAATTCTTTATTACAGTGCGTGATGTGACCGCGATGACACATGTCTTGACTATGGCTGAAAAAACAGGGCGTTTAAATAAAGAAAAAAATACTATGATTGCAAAACTTTCAAATGATTTTAAATCCCCTCTGCAGTCTATAACAAGTTTTTCTCAGGCATTAATGGACGGTGCCGCAGGTGCTTTGAATGATAAACAAAACAAGTATGTAAGAATTATTAATAAAAACGCTGCGGAATTTTCTACATTCATTGATAAATTCTTAGAATTTTCTCAGGCTGAATCTTCTTTAAATCCGCCTGATTTTCAAACTTTTGATTTGATTTCCGTTATCCAGTCTGTCATCAAAAGCCATGAAAATGCTTTTATTTCCAAAAATATAATGATAAATCTGGATTGCGATGAACTTAGAAAACGGGTTATCTATTCTGAAGAAAGCTACCTTAAAACAATTTTGAGTGATATAATCGAAACTTCAATCAAATTGACAGATATCGGATCAATTAATATAAGAGTTATAAATCCGGATATTAATACCGTAAAATCACGAGGGCTGGATGTTCCTATGGGGGCATACGACAGTTCTTATGTAATGATAACAATAAAAGACAGCGGGATGGGGCTTCCGGAAGCTGATTTAGACGGTTTGTTTGAACCTTATGTTCAGCTTGATAAAACAAATCGAAAGAATTTTGTGAGAACTCTGGCGCTCGGTACTGCCAATGTTCTTTTGAGAAAAATTAACGGGATTATGTGGGCAGAATCTGAGGTGATGAAAGGAACTTCCTTTAATGTTATAATCCCTATTGATAAATACGAACCGCAGGTAAATGACGATTTTGAGGATTTTTATTCTGAAGAGGAGTAGCAGATTGCTATGAGCAATGTTATTTTAAAAAATCTGACTAAGATTTATGATAAAAAAGTCATAATTGATAATGTGAATCTTGAGATAAAAGACAAAGAGTTTATAGTTCTTGTAGGAGCTTCAGGCTGCGGAAAATCAACAATTCTCAGGATGATTGCGGGATTGGAGAATATAACTTCCGGAGAAATCTTAATCGGCGATAAACTGGTTAATGATATTCAACCAAAAGACAGGGATATAGCCTTTGTATTCCAGAGTTATGCGCTCTATCCTCATATGACGGTCAGAGAGAATATAGCTTTCGGTTTAAAAATGCGAAAGGTTGACAAAAAGATTATAGAACAGAAAGTTAAGGAAGCTGCCGAAATCCTTGATTTGACAGAGTATCTGGATAGAAGACCAAAACAGTTGTCAGGCGGACAGCGTCAGCGTGTTGCTCTAGGGCGTGCTATTGTGAGAAATCCTAAAGTTTTTCTTATGGATGAACCTCTGTCTAATCTTGATGCTAAATTACGTGTCCAGATGCGCTCGGAGATTAAAAAATTACATCAAAAATTGCAGACAACCTTTATCTATGTAACACATGACCAGACAGAAGCCTTAACTATGGGCGACAGGATTGTTGTTTTGAATAACGGTGTTATACAACAGGTTGATAAGCCTGAAGAAATTTATAATAATCCTAAAAATACTTTTGTTGCCGGATTTATCGGTTCGCCTCAGATGAATTTTATAGATGCGGAAATAAACGGTACATATTTAGAATTTGGCGGTATCAAAGTTAACGGATATGGACATCTCTTTGATATACGTACACTTACAGTTGGTATCCGTCCGGAAAAAATGGTTTGTGAAGACTGTGATATAAAACTTGAAGTTGACGTAGATATGACAGAACTTTTGGGCAGTGAAAAGATTGCTTATTTCAATATCGGAACCGGCCGCTGCAGCGCAAAACTTCCACCTGAACATTCAGACGGCGGTAAACTGGAATTATCAATCAGACGTGAGGATTTGTATCTTTTTGATAAAGAAACCGGCGAGAGAATTTATTAGTTTGTATTATCGTCATTTTCTACCCATATTATTGTAAGGTTAACAGGTTCTTTGAAAGTTTTTCTGAACGGGTTGATTATGTTCGGATTTAGAAAATTATTACGGGTCATAATATCGTAGTATCTTATCTGGTCTGATAGTTTTTTTGTATAAGAGAGTAAATTCATAACATTATATTTCCTAACTATTACCTATTAATATTATTCTTTTTTTCGTCTTGATTATAATCCCCATAAAGGGTTGTCTTTTTTATTTGTAAGTAGTCAGGTCAGGTAATTGTTCATTTTGATGATATTTAATACACTGACACAAAAAGGAGGGTATATGACAAGTAACAATAAATTATCAGGGACTAAAACCGAACAAAATCTTATAAATTCTTTTGCAGGAGAATCACAGGCGAGAAACAGATATCATTTTTTTGCAAAAGTTGCAAAAAAGGAAGGGTATGAACAAATCGCAGCTATTTTTGAAGAAACTGCAGAGAATGAAAAAGAGCATGCATGGCGTTTTTATGAACAATTAGGCGATATGAAAGGGCATGTAAACGAGTCTTATCCGTTTGAATACGGTACAACAGAAGAAAATTTGACAAGTGCGGCTGCCGGCGAACGTGAGGAGTGGGAATTTTTATATGCAAAGGGCGAACAGGATGCTAAAGAAGAGGGGTTTGACGATATTGCCGAAGTCTTTCGCCATGTTCGTGAAGCTGAAAAACACCATGAAGCGCGGTATAAAAAATTATTGGAAAATGTCAAAAACGGAACCGTATTTAAAAAAGATGTAGAAACAAATTGGATGTGCAGAGAATGCGGTTACGTTATAAAATGTAAAGAAGCTCCGAAAAAATGCCCGAACTGTGAACATCCTCAGGCTTATTTTCAGGTTCTCTGCGAAAACTACTAATTAACCAACAAAATTTTTGTACTACCAGTAAATAAAGATTTCCGTAATATAATCTGTTGCGGAAATCTTAATGTGCTCAATATAAGTGTTTGTATTGTAAGCTATAGAGAATGACACTTATCTTATACACGGAATTTGTCTTATTTTTTGTTTATGGTAATATTGGAATGAGGATTTAGTTCAGAAAGATTTCTTATGGATATTGATAAAAAGAAACTTGTTTCTTATATAAAAAAACTAAACACTCCGAAAGTACTTGTGGTTGGAGATATGGCACTGGATGAGATGATTTACGGGGATGCGGAAAGAATTTCCCGTGAAGCACCTGTTCTTATCCTGCAGCATACCCATACAAAACTTATTCTTGGCGGTGCGTCAAATGCTGCACATAATATTGCTGCTTTAAATAACGGTAAAGTCAGCGTTTGCGGGGTTTGCGGGGATGATTATCAGGCAGGACAGCTTTTTGAAGCTTTTGAACTTGCTAATATTGATTGCAGCCGCCTGATTAAGGACAAAACAAGAAAAACCACCACAAAAACACGGATTTCCGGCGCAATCTCAACTTCTATCACGCAGCAAATAGTTAGAGTTGACCGTCAGACAAACGCTCCTATTTCCGGCGAAACAGAAGAAAAATTAATAGGACGTATTGAAAAAATACTTCCTAATTTTGATGCGGTAGTCCTTTCTGACTATCATATAGGTACTCTTACTGAAAATGTCATAAAAACTACTATTGAGCTTGCAAATAAATATAATAAAATTATTGTTGTTGACGCGCAAAAAAATCTTGAAAACTATAAAAATGTTACTTCAATGACGCCTAATCTGCCTGATACCCAAAAGTCAGCAGGATTTACCATTGAAAATATTGAAGATTTGAAAAAAGCAGGTGATTATCTGCTTTCAAAAACAAATGCAAAAAGTATTCTTATAACCTGCGGTGCGGACGGTATGTTTGTAGCCAAACCTGATAAACAGTATACTAAAATACCGGTATTCAATAAATCTGAGGTATTTGATGTTACAGGTGCAGGTGATACTGTAACTGCTGTTTTTACGCTTGCACTGGCAGCAGGTGCACCTGTTGAATATGCAGCGGTTATAGGTAATATTGCAGCCAGTATTGTTGTAAAACAATTTGGCTGTGCAACAACTACAATTGACGAAATTTTATCAGCATCTGAAAAGATTTAGGTAAAATTTCCACATAGGAGAAATTTATGGAAATACTGAAAAAAATTAAACCGATTGAAATTATTATCCTTGCCGGGATTATCATTGCATTAGGAGTGGGGTTTGTAACTTTTAAAAATTTCAGACAAACTGCTTCTAAACAAATTGAGGCTACTTCAAAAATTTCCTTTCAGGTGTTTTTGAGAAGTATCTCTTATACCGGTCAGGATTTACCTATCAAGAGCGGTGAAAAAACTTTTATCAGTATAAGAAATGTTCCTTATTCAGATTTGGATATTGTAGATGTGAAAGTTGAAAAGAAAAAGACTATTTTGCCGGCAATGAACACTAAAAAATTTGTTGTCGTGGAAGACGCCACTATGGCTAACACATACGATGTTATAGTAACTCTGGTTGATACTGCAAAAATTACCAAAGACGGTGCAGTTGTCGGGGGAAATAAAATAAAAATAGGTTTGCCGATTACACTTGAGGGCAAAGATTACCGCTTTAACGGAACGGTTTCTGATTTGAAAACCATTCCGGGTATTGATGAAAAACAAGTTATTAATAACGAATTAAACACAACGGACGATGTTCAATAGTATATTAAAATTTACTCAGGAAAAACTTAATTTTTTATACGAAAACAGCTTGTTTTTACAGCACATAGATAAAGTGATACTATTATTTATATGTGCGGTTTTTCTAACCTCTACATTTATGACGTCTGATTCTATCGGATTTTTGGCACTGGTTACACTATTTTTAACTGTTGTGAAAATTTTGACAATGCCTGGACAGCGGCTTTCAGCTAACAGATTTGAAACATGGCTTGTCGCATATTTTATGATTGTCATAATCAGCCTTGCAGGCTCAACGTTATTTATGTATAGTCTTAAGGGCTTTTTTAAAACGTTTACATATCTGGGATTTTATTTTTCGATTGCACAATATCTAAAGTATAACCGCGATAAAATCCCGTTTATAATTGGTGTAATAGGGCTTTGTGCAGGATTTGAGGGAATTGTCGGATTTTTACAAAATTTTGCAAGACCGGAAGCTATTTCAACTTGGCAGGATACGTCATCACTTAATCCCGAACAGGTTATGACAAGAATTTACGGTTCATTAAAGCCGTATAATCCAAACCTTTTAGGCGGATATTTTGTAGCTGGACTGCCTGCAATATTCGCAATGGGTGCATATACGTTTGTAAAAAAAGCCTATAATGCGGCAATTTTATGGATAATACTTGCACTTATAACGACTATTGCTCTGGTATCAACCGGTTGCAGAGGTTCATATCTTGCGTTGATTGCAATGTTCGGATTAATGTTTTTAATTTCGGCAAAATTTTTGTGGAAGACTTACAAAAAAATATATCTTACTATTGTCGGCGGTGTAATTGCACTTGGTACTTGTGCGGTGCTTGCAAGTGCATCTTTGAGGGCGCGTGTACTTTCCATATTTGCTATGAGAAGTGACTCGTCAAACTCTTTCCGGTTTAATGTTTACCAGTCATCTTTGCAAATGTTTAAGGATAATTATCTGCTTGGTATCGGGGTAGGTAATCAAAATTTCCGTGAAATTTACGGATTATATATGAAAACAGGATTTGATGCTTTAAGCACTTATAACATATATCTTGAAGTTGCTGTTGAAAGCGGAATTTTTGCTCTTATTGCCTTTTTAGGATTTTTGCTTGATGCATTATACAATGCATTTAAATTCATTTTAAAATCAACTGATACACAGAAAATTATTCTTATATCAGCTGCGGCAATATCAATTATCGGAGTAATGGTTCACGGAATGGTTGATACAGTATTTTTCAGACCGCAGATACAATTTATATTCTGGAGTATGATAGCTGTTATTACGGCAGTTGAATTGCAGATGCCAGAATAATTTATTATCTTATTTTATAAAGATTTGTCCTGCTGACTTTTTCTCCGTCGATTACATAGCGTCCGGCAAAATCTATGTAAGTATCTTCGCCGTCAGTTGAGCCTATGATTTTCAGGTCGTGAGAATCCATCGGGTACGGGCTCATATTGAATTTGTGCCTGTAAGGTCCTGCATAAATCGGAAGATCCGGTTTGCCTACTTCTTCACAAAGTTGTTTTGCATAATCCATAAAGACATCACGGATTTGGTCATTGTTTTGATATTTTGCACTCATTTCAATATTATCGAGAACCAGAGCTAACTTGCCGTCAACTTCTGCAAAGTAGCACATTGTATTGCCGACGAATTCTTTGCCGTCCATAACTTCAATAGCTGAAATACATTTGTCCATAATGTATCTCGGGGCTGCATAGTCATTACCGATACTTGAGCCGACCGCAGTACAGCAGCCTGCATGATTGCCTAAGAATAGTGAATGCGAAATGTTGTTCATATCGGTTTTGTGGACTTCCAGCGTTGCAATTTCATCGTCTTTAATGTTTGATGCTGCATCAACTTCCGCATCTCTCAGTTTCATAATATGGTTGTAAATAGTTGTTCTTGCCTGATCGATTGC